>JAMXAU010000045.1 GCA_024281365.1 Nitrospira sp. | reverse complement strand
GGAACTGGCAGACGCGCGAGACTTAGGATCTCGTGGGTAACCGTGGGGGTTCAAGTCCCCCCTCTCGCACCACCATTCCGAATCCCCTTAAGCTGGATGGGAGCCAGATTTTGACGATGAAGATGGAAGTCACTGAGTTAGGACCGATGAAACGTGCCTTGAAAATCGAGGTGCCAGCCGCCGAGGTCACCCAACAATTTTCGCGGGCATATGTGGAGCTGAATCGGCAGGTTCACGTTCCTGGTTTTCGACCGGGGAAGGCCCCATTGGCAATCTTGGAAAAGCGGTATGCCAAGACTGTCGAAGAAGATGTCATTCGAAAACTGGTTCCTGATTTTTATGATCGAGCGATCAAAGAAGCGGGAATCCATCCGGTCGTGGTGGATATACCTCCTCTGGATCGCGTCAAGATTAAAAAAGATTCCCCGTTTACGTTTACGGCGACGGTTGAAATCAAGCCGACCATCGAACTTCGTGACTATAAGTCCCCCAGTCCTATGTCGCTGCAAGCCGACAAGCGTACAGTCGCCGAAGAACAAGTGGACCGTGCCCTCGAGGTATTCCGAGAACAACAGGCCCGATTGGATGCAGCTCCAGCTGGTACAGCGTTGGCTGATGGAGATTATGCCGTTGTCGATCTGGAGGGATTTTTGGACGGAGTGGCACTCGAGGGGACGAAAAAAGAAGGCCAACTGCATCGCGTGGGTTCGAAGGCCTCCCTGCTGGGGATTGAAATAGACGCGCATTTGCTGGGGAGGCAAGAAGGTGAGGTGGTGGATATTCCGCAAACCTATCCAGTAAGCCACCCGGATCACCGAGTTGCGGGAAAGGTGGTTCAATTTCGCCTCGACATCAAGGGCGTCAAGCGCAAGACGCTTCCAGCTCTTGACGATGAGTTTGCGAAAGACTGTGGACCGTACGCCTCCATCCAAGACTTACGAGAAAAGCTGCGCGGTGAAATGGAAAAGGCGCTCAAGAAAGATATCGAAGAATCCTACAAAGACACCCTTCTCAAACGCCTCGTTGAGACCCATCATTTTGATCTTCCCGACACACTTGTAGAGCGAGAGCTCACCACGATCGTACGACAGCAACTGCAGGCACGGCAGCGTGGAAAAGTCACCGACTCCCTTCCTGAACCGGCTGCGGAGGAACTGAAGGCGATCCGTGAAGAACATCGTGAAGAAGCAAATCGTCGTGTCAAAGCGGGACTGATTCTCGAAGCCATTGCCGAGAAAGAAAACTTGTCTGTGAGTCAGGATGATCTAAACCACGAAGTCACTCGATTAGCCAAGGAACTTCGGGTGCCGATAGCCGATCTTGTCAAAATGATCCAGGCAGGCGGTCAGGATTCCGTTGAGGAATTGCGTGCACGGATCTTGGTCGACAAGGCACTGGATCTTGTCTATCGTCAAGCAGTCATTCAGGGATAGGTTGGCGCTCGATCGTCTTGTGTGTTTCGCGCCGACACTCTTTGAGGAAAGGAAGCGAACGACATGTTGGTTCCGATCGTAGTCGAGCAAACTAATCGAGGCGAACGCGCCTATGACATCTATTCTCGTCTCCTCAAGGATCGTATCATTTTCCTTGGGGCCCCCATTGATGATGTGTTTGCCAATCTGGTAATCGCGCAGTTGCTCTTCCTTGAAGCTGAAGATCCTGAAAAGGATATTAATCTCTATGTGAATTCGCCGGGGGGCAGTGTGACAGCTGGATTGGGTATCTATGACACGATGCAATACGTGAAGCCACCGATCAACACGATTTGCCTCGGGCAGGCAGCGAGTATGGGAGCGTTGCTACTCACTGCTGGAACGAAAGGAAAACGGTTTGCCCTACCTAATGCCCGGGTGATGATTCATCAACCCCTAGGCGGATTTCAAGGACAGGCGACGGAAATCGACATTCACGCGAGGGAAATTCTGAAAATTCGTGAACGTCTCAACGAGATTATGGCCAAGCACACCGGGCAACCGATCGAAAAGATCGCCCATGACACCGAGCGAGATTATTTCATGTCGGGTGAAGAGGCAAAGCGATATGGCCTCATTGATGAGGTCATTACAAGGCCACCCAAGTTTGTGAAGGTGGGTGAGTCCGGAGACGGGGCCAAGGGTAAGTAACACAGGAGGGCACATGGCTAAGCAGGAAAAGATGGACCGACACTTGCGGTGTTCTTTTTGTGGCAAGAGCCGTGATGAGGTTCGGAAGCTGATCGCCGGGCCGACGGTCTATATCTGTGATGAATGTGTCAACCTCTGCAATGACATCATCGCTGAGGATTGGGAAGAAGCCAAAGAAGAAATTTCCTCGAAGCTCAAAAAGCCTGCTGAAATCAAACATCACCTGGATCAGTATGTTATTGGGCAGGAACGTGCCAAGCGCATTCTGTCTGTGGCCGTGCACAACCACTACAAGCGTATCTCTTCGAAAGAAAAAGGGGTGGATGATATCGAGCTTCAGAAGGGTAACATTCTCATGGTGGGCCCAACCGGAACGGGGAAAACCCTCTTGGCCCAGACCTTGGCCAAGTTTCTCGATGTCCCCTTCACTCTTGCGGATGCCACAACCCTAACTGAAGCCGGTTATGTAGGGGAAGACGTTGAGAACATCATTCTGAAACTCTTGCAGGCAGCTGATTACGATGTGGAACGGGCCGAACGTGGGATTGTGTACATTGATGAAATCGATAAGATCAGTCGGAAGAGCGACAGTCCGTCGATTACGCGGGATGTATCAGGTGAAGGGGTTCAGCAGGCGTTGCTGAAACTGATTGAGGGGACCGTTGCGAACGTTCCTCCCCAGGGAGGGAGAAAGCATCCGCATCAGGAATTTATTCAGGTGAATACGAGCAATATCTTGTTTATTTGCGGCGGAGCATTTGTCGGTTTGGAGCAGATCATCGAGCAGCGACTGAATCGAAAGTCAATGGGTTTCGGCGCTGAAATCCGTGGAAAGTGTGATGCGCGGTTAGGTGATCTGTTGGCCAAAGTCCAACCTGAGGACTTCTTGAAGTACGGTCTGATCCCGGAATTTGTCGGGCGGTTGCCGGTCGTGGCTACCTTGGAGGAGTTGGACGAGCGGGCTCTCATTCGTATCCTGACGGAACCGCGTAATGCCCTCACGAAGCAATATGAGAAGCTGCTGTCCTTCGAGAAGGTCAAACTCAGATTTACGGAAGGGGCTCTGGGTGCTGCTGCACGAAAAGCCTATTCTCAACGAACCGGGGCTCGCGGTCTCCGAGCAATCTTGGAAGAGGTGATGTTGGATGTCATGTATGATGCCCCTTCTCAAAAGGACATCATGGAAGTGGTGATTACAGAAGATGCGATTGTGGGAAAGAACCCACCGATGCGTATCTTTGAACAGGAGCAAGACGCGAAGACAGCATAAGTTATTGATAAATAAAACCTGTTTGTTGCCGGAAAAGACTGACTGATTGTAAGCCGAGGCTATTCGAAGTCTTTTCCGGCGGGCTCAGTTTTCCCTATCCTTACCCGATACGCCTCTCCTTCCTCGACAAGTAGAAACACCGCGCTATACTTGACACGTGTGATCCAGTGAAGGGAGAACGTGTGAAGTATTCTGTGTTGACAAGCCTTCGCCACAAAGGCAAAGCGCTTCAGGTTGATGTGGAACGGGAAATGGTGACGCTATTTGGCGGAAACGGAGATGTCATTGGGAGCTTGTCCTGGGACGTTGTGATCGATCAAGTTCTTGCCTATCGCAAGGTACCAGTTCAGAAAGAAGTTCGGGTAGAGCCGAGGATTTCCCTCACATTTAGGGTGCGTTACAACACACCAGAAGGACAGCAATTCGAGAGTCGTGCCGGTGGCATTGGAGGAGGAGGGCTATTTATTGAGAGCCAAAGTCCACTCCCCGTCGGAACCAAATTGGCAATGGAATTTTCGCTTCCTCAGAAGCCAGACCAATGGCTCCCGGCTAAGGGGACTGTCGCTTGGGTATGCCCGAAAGCTGATCAATATACCTTCAGCCCAGGAATGGGAGTGCGATTTACAGAAGTAGATGAGGGAGTACGCGATCGAATTCATGACGTCGTGAAAACAACTCAGGTGACAGGCCAAGCAGCCTAAAACCTGGCCCTAGTCGAGCCATCAGGACAACATCATCTCTATTATGAAGCTTCCTGTCGTATCTACTGCAGGTCATCGTGGTAAGTCGTTGATCATTGACGCCCAGCAAGAAACGATTCATGTGCAGGACACGTTGGGGCAATTGCTTGGCAATGTATCGTGGGGCTCAGTTATCGAGCGAGTACTGGCGACTAACGAGGATGCCCGGTTCGCTCATTGCCGCACACAACCACGAGCCCCTCTCGCCCTGAAGGTCCGCTATACCACTCCAGAGGGAAAACAATTCGATAGTCTGACGGGAGGAATTGGAGGGGGAGGGCTCTTTATCGAGAGCGGTGCTCCGCTAAGTCCTGGTACCGAACTCATGGTTGAGTTTGCACTCCCGGATCGACCCACGGAGAAACTTAAAGCCAAGGCGAAGGTTGCCTGGGCTCGTCATAAGCCGGAACGATACCTCCTCTTTCCCGGTATGGGCATTCAGTTCATGGATATAGATGAGAAGATACAGGAGGATCTAGTTAGACTTGTCGAGGCATTGAATCGAAGTCGAACCCCATCCTGAAATTATTCGACGGGATATACCTGACTGTTGAGATCGCGACGATTTTTGCCTCGCACCCATCTTTCCTGCCAGGCTTTCCAGATTCAAGACATGACATTGAGAAGGCGTGGGGTTCAAATTGATCGGATAATTCTGGTGTCTGTTTCTCTGAGTGAGAACAGGAATGAGAAGCGAAATGTATGCGATTAGACTCAGCTTGATTTCGGGGAACTGTCTTGTATTGCTGGAAGCTCTTTTGTGGCTTCGATTGATTGCTGAATTTCTTTTTGGGCGGCGTCTACCTCAGCTTGGATTGTGCGCATCTGGGGGTCAACATTGCTCCGGATGTCAGTCACGGCTTGACGGAATGTGCGTACGACCTCTCCTAGACCCTCACCGAGATTCTGCAGATCATTAGGTGATACACCAACGGTTGAAGGGGAAGTCTTTGACTTGAGCGCGGCTTGTTGCGCCTGCACGCGGGCAACTCCTTCCTGATTGACGATCGCTGAAGGGCGTCTTGTTGCCGGTTTGGTCTGAGCTCCTGCAGGCAGAGGTGGGTACGACGCTTGAGCTATTGGAACGGGATTCGCTGCCCGCTCTTCCATCGAGACGACCTGACTGGGCGGTGACGTTGCGGGTGGTTGCGAAGGCGCTGCTGACGTGCGAGGGGCTTGAGAACTTGTATTGTAAAGAAACGAGGCTGTAGTTCCAGGGGTCAGCTCTGGGCCGGGAATGTAAGGGGTATTTACCCTGGTTGTTCCCGCCGAAGTTTCGGTGGGTGTAACGACCGGAGTTGTGGAGGCCATGGGCGAAATCCGAGCTGGTTGTTGGGGAGGTGCTTCCTGAGGAGCATGATCAGCGCTGGGCTGAGGAACGTCGTTCACTTCCTTTCGAAACCCTTTTAACGCTTTGCCGACTCCCTCGCCGATTTGCGGCAAGCGCCCTGCCCCAAATATGATGAACACGATCACAAGAATGATGATGAGCTCGGAAAACCCCATCGTACCAAACAAGTGATGACCTCGCGAAGAGCGTAGGAAGAGTCGTTACTGAAAGACTGTAGCTGTCTTTTTGATGGACTGTCAAGAAAGCGTCAAGCCAATTACCCGCCGCGTTGTGTTTAGAGAAGGGAGACAATCTCGGTTTGAAGAGGCAAGCCATGTACGATGGCTTCTTGATCTGTTACATACACATCGATCTCGCTCCGTATCCCGAACTCGCCAGGGAGATAGATGCCCGGCTCTATCGAAAAGCAGGTGTGGGGGAGGATCTGACGCCCATCATGTGTTTCAAGGTTGTCAATGTTGGCTCCATTGCCATGAACCTCCTCACCGATTGAATGGCCGGTACGATGAATGAAAAACTCGCCGTATCCTGCCTCACCGATCTTCCCCCGGCAGACATCATCGACTTCCCAGCCAAAGGGAAATCGTCCTGTTGCCAGTTGTGCCTGGATAAACGATAAGGCTCCATCGCGCCCTTGTCGGACATGCTCAAAAACTACGCGATGTTTTGGTGGTACCTGTTGTCCCGTATAGCCGGTCCAGGTAATGTCTCCATAGACGGAGCCTGGTGCAGTTCGCTTTGCCCAAAGATCAATCAAAACGAGACTGTCCCGGGTAATCGGAGATGAGGCGGATTCACCTGGTGAGTAGTGGGGATCGGCGCTATGGGCATCGACGGCTGCGATTGGTGCACTGGAGGTCGTCATTCCCGTAGCGTGAATTCGAGAGAGAATGAATTGTTGCAGGCCGTACTCCGTTAAGGGGCGTTGATGCGTGAGGCATGAGGCTACATGGGTGAAGGCCTCATCGACAATGCGTCTGAGAGTTGTAACGGCATACCGATGTGATTCCAGTTGTTCTTCCGTCCAGACAGCCTCAAACCGTTGGACAAGATCGGCCGAGGTCACAACATCCACGCCAAAGCTTCGAACGAGCTCGATCGTACCGGCATCGACTCTAGAGAGATAGGGCACAGCATTGAGGGGCGAATATTGCATGGCAATGCGCCGTCGACCTCGTAAAAGGGAGTCCAATGCTACCCGTTGCTGTTCCCATGACACATAGAGATGGGAGGAGCCAGGCAACTCATCCAGTACATGCGGTTCGATCCGATGGAGGAGTTTCACTGGTTCTCCGGTCCTGGGGATCCAGTAGTACCACCGACGGGTGATATGCTGTGAGGGGTCAAGGAGCAACACCCGATAGGCCAGGGGGTCTGAACCACGAAAATCATAGAAAAGCCATCCGTCGACTGTCTCCTGATCGCGAATCGCATTCTGAATCGCACGGATTCTCGTATGATGGGCAGTCAGGCTCATACGAGTTGCATCATATCTTCGGGGTGACAGGGCGTCAATCAGCCATCAGGTTCATCCATGCTACAATGACGACCAATGACCGCCGCGCCTACTCATGTTATCTTGACCTATCGAGTGAGCTTCTTCTTTGGCCCAGAACAAGTTGAAGGAAAACCGGACGTGCTGGCCTGTCTGTTTAATGTGAAGAAACGGAGTTGGAAGTCCGGCATTCAGGTTGCTGTGGAGATAAGCACTGGCCAGCTCTCGGCGATTGAGCAAAGGATTCATCTGAGCGATCAACTTGCGAAGAGCTTAGTGGTTGTGGAGCCTCACGAACAGGCTGATTATCAGGAACGCAGCGGTGATGTCTTTGTCCAAGCCGTGTGTCGGAGGAAATTGGATCTCCAGCTGTTGCCTGGACTGACCCAGAATAATCAGCGGATTCCCGCTGAGGAATTGATGGTTGAATTGGAGCAAGCGATCAGTAAGGAGCCTCAACAGCTGATCTCCTACGTCTTGGATGAACTGGGTCTCGCCACCTGATCAGTCGTGCTTCTCCGTATTGTCTCTCGGAACGGGGCAACAAAGGGGGGTTGCATTCAGCTTCGAATTTGTTATAACGCATAACAGTATTCGTGTATGATTGGGCGCTGGGGTTGTCTGATTGAGTTGTTGAAGAGGAAGGAGGAGCCACACGTGAGATTCCCGAGGGTGATTGTTTTTGTTGTTATCGCATACGGTTCGATGCTTGTGGCGCCGGCTTGGAGCCAATCCACATCGACTGATTCTCTACAAGGGACGGCCTCCGGCGCCGGCATGGGTGCTGCTTCTGCCGCCGCCACCATCTTGTACTTCCCGTTCAAAGCTGCGTTTGCCATAGGCGGAGGTGTTGTCGGTGGCTTGGCCTATGTCTTTTCAGGATTTAGTGAGTCAACGGCGAAGAGTATTTGGGTTCCCAGCGTATATGGAACCTATGTCATTACTCCAGAGCATCTCAGCGGCGATCGCCCGGTTCGTTTCCTGGGCGTGGCGGCTGAAAACGAGGAATTCGCTCCTGCCCCTACTTCGGCACCCGAACCTGCACAGTGAATTATGAAACCTGTCATCGGCGTGACTCCTGACTTTAATGCCGGTGACAGGAAGGATATGGGCGGGTCCGAGCCTACGTACTTCCTCCGGGCTCGCTACATCCGAGCCATTGAAGAGCTCGGGGGTGTTCCCTTAGTCTTGCCTTTAGTGTCTGCAGCAGCCGATAGACGGCGACTTCTTGACAGTGTTGATGGGCTGCTTCTTACCGGTAGCGGCCCCGATCTTCCGCCACTCCTGTATGGAGAGAAGCAGCGCTACAAATTTTCACTGGTCAGTGAGCGGCGTGCTGACTTCGAGCTGGAGATGGTGCGTCAAGCGAGGCGACGGGACCTTCCGCTCTTAGGGATTTGTGGAGGGATGCAGACCGTAAATGTGGCCTGTGGAGGCAGCCTTTTTCAGGATATCCCTGCGCAGCTTCCACGCGCAATGGATCATCGTCAGAAGACGAAGGCGGTCTCTGTCTCCCATGCGGTGACCGTGCTACCGAAGAGCCTCCTGAAGCAGATTGTCGGAAAAGAAACGCTGATGGTGAATAGCTCACATCATCAGTCCGTGAAAACCGTTGCTCCATCACTCATCGCCAGTGCGGTAGCTTCCGATGGCATTATTGAGGCCATTGAGTCCCCTAACCATCGATTTCTCCTTGCCATTCAATGGCATCCTGAGTTTCTCTTCGACCGACATATGGCTCACCGTCGGCTCTTCGAGGCTCTGTTACGCGCCGCGCGGCGGACTAGGGCATGAGCTTTCTGGACGGGTGGGAAATGCCGAACCATTCTCAGTCGGTAGTCCCCTCGTGTAGGCGTGAGGTTCAAGCGAGCTTTCCGCTGGTGATTTCTTCGGGCCAAAGCGTTGCCCCTGAGGCCGGAGACTAGCTGTGAGCAATCCCTTCTTCCGGACGAAACCCATCGATCAAATTCTGGCCGATGCGGAGCGGCCGGAGCATCGTCTCAAGAAAACGCTGACGGCATGGGATCTGACGGCGCTGGGGATTGGCGCGATTATTGGGACCGGGATCTTTGTCCTGATCGGGACTGCCATTGTGGGCGATGCCCATCGCCCTGGGGCAGGGCCGGGGATTGTCCTCTCTTTTGTTCTTTCAGGTGTGACCTGTGCGCTGGCCGCCCTCTGCTATGCAGAGTTCTCCGCGATGATTCCGGTGGCAGGGTCTGCCTATACTTTTTCCTACGCTACATTGGGAGAATTTCTCGCCTGGCTGACCGGATGGAATCTGATCCTGGAATATGGCGTCGCCTGCGTCGCCGTCGCCATTGGTTGGTCAGGATACTTCAATAAACTGCTCAAGCTCGCAGGCATCGAATTGCCCTACTGGGCTACCAATCCACCGCAGTGGGCTGGTGGGCCGGAAGGGAGCATTGCGAATTTTCCCGCCGCCATCATTGTCTTGTTGGTCACGACGATCCTCGTGATTGGGATTAAGGAAAGTGCAAGGGCTGCCGGTATGATCGTACTCCTGAAACTGGCAGTGATTCTCTTTTTTATTGCCGTGGGGGCTCCCACTGTGAACAGCGACAACTGGACACCGTTCATGCCGAACGGGTTCGAGGGAGTGCGAGCCGCCGCCGCCATCATCTTTTTTGCCTATATTGGGTTTGATGCCGTCTCCACAGCGGCAGAAGAGGCAAAGAATCCACAGCGCGATGTTCCGTTCGGGATCCTAGGATCATTGAGTGTCTGTACGGTCTTGTATATTTCCGTCGCGACCGTACTCACGGGGCTGGTTCCCGTCGGCCAAATCGACATTCATGCGCCGGTCGCTGAAGCGCTCACGCTTGTCGGGTTTAAGTGGGGTGCCGCAATTGTCGCGATAGGAGCTGTTGCCGGGATCACGAGTGTGCTGGTGGTTATGATGTTGGGGCAAATACGAGTCTTCTTTGCCATGTCACGAGATCAACTGCTGAGTCCTGGCTTATCGACGGTTCATACACGATTTGGGACACCGCATCGCGCGACCATTCTCACTGGCGTCGTCGTGGCAATTCTTTCGGCGTTCTTCCAGATCGGGGATGCGGCTGATATGACCAACATCGGAACTTTTTTTGCATTTGTTTTGGTCAGCTTTGGGGTCATGCTGCTGCGATACACAAAGCCCAATCAACCTCGTCCATTTCGTCTTCCGTTCATGCCCCTTGTGCCGATTTTCAGTATTGCAGCCTGCCTCTACCTTATGGTGGGGCTGCCATGGGCCACGTGGATCCGCTTCGGAGTATGGACTGCTGTGGGCATTGTTGTCTACGTCAGCTATGGTATGAAACATAGCAAGCTTTCAATGCGAGACACCTAAAACTGTTGAGGGTCCCGACGAGGCGGACGGCATGCCGTGATCTTGGCTATGCAGACTACGTAGAGGGCGATATTGTCGACGCAGGAGCTGTGACTGAAGCGGCGTCGGCTGGAGTTGACACTGCTCCAGGTGGGGCCGTACTTGAAGCAGATGGAACAGGTGGAGTGGAAGCGGTGCTCGCTGGAACGGCAGGAGCGGGTGGAGGAGTAGCGGCCTTTGGTGGTGCAGCAGGTTTTGGTGGTGCCGGCTTTTCAGGCTTAATGCCTCCCTCCCAGGATGGACCAGAATACATATCCGCAGTTAAGCCTTTGGTTTTCCATTTCTCCTCAAAGTCCGCGGCGGCTTTGTTCGGCGTTTCCCCAACACCGGTGACATCATTCCAGGGATACACTTTCGGACCGATCTGGCAGCCTGATTCTGTTCGTCGCAAATACAACGCGATGGGATTACCGCGGTAGGGCCCAAGAAAAATATGAACAGATCCGACGTATTCGAGCAATGAGGCCATAAGGCCCTCCCAGAAATGCTCATGATGCCACAAGACGTGAGAACGGAGCAAGACTCGCTTTGAGTGGTACCTGACGGACTCAGCGACCGTCTACTGAAAGGGGCGCTCCATAGGTCGTCTTCCAAAGAGAACCAATCCTCAAAAAGGCTCATGCCTCAGCTTTCACGACCCGCTCTCGAGTTTGGTGAATGGACCGCAAGAGCGCTCGATGGCTACGACAACCCACCGCCAATCTCGCATCAGAGATCGTGACGGGTCGATAGGGAAGGAGGTACCGGTCCTTCAGACGGCGGATGCGGGCAAGGGATTGAGCCAGTCGTTGTGGAGAGATATCTGAGCTGGTAACAGCCTTGGTAACAGCCTGCATGGCGGTGATCACTCTATTCCGATCCTTGCAGATCAGCGGCATGTCGCAACCTGCTTGGATGGCCAGCACCGCCGCGTCTCCGATACCATAGTGATCGATGATCGCATGCATTTCAAGGTCATCCGTCAGGACAACTCCGTCGTAGTACAACTCTTGGCGAAGCAATTTTGAGATGATGGTCGGGGACAAGGTCGCCGGCCTCTGTGCATCCAATGCCTGATACTGGACATGGGCTGTCATCATCGTGGCGACCCCGCTGTCAATGGCGCGACGGAACGGAGGGAACTCAATGCGCTCGAGGCGATCGCGAGAGGCCGTCACGACGGGCAATTCTTTATGGGAGTCGGACATGGTGTCGCCATGCCCTGGAAAGTGCTTCCCACAGGCGACCACCCGATTGTCTTGGAGGCCACCCACTGTGGCCAAGCCCAATTCAGACACAAGGTCGGGCGTTGCGCCGAATGCTCGGTCGCCGATGACGGGGTTTGATGGATTACTATTGACGTCCAGCACGGGGGACATATTCATGTTGATCCCGACAGCCGCCAGTTCTTTTGCGGTCGTCGAGGCTGCGGCATAGGCCAGCTCTGAGGAGTGACACTGCCCGAGGACGTCACATGGTGGGAAAATCGTAAATTCTTTCGGCAACCGTGAGACACGTCCACCTTCTTGATCAATGGAAATCAGGAGAGGGGAATGCGGACTACAGCGTTGAAGGTTGTTCGTCAGGTCGACGATCTGTTCGGTCGACTCCAGATTTCTTGCAAAGAGGATGACCCCGCCGGGCTGGCATTCTTTGATGAACGACGCAAGTTCTGCCGACACGGTTGTACCGTCAAAGCCGATCATGAAGAGCTGTCCGATCTGATCCTGAGGGATCGTCATGCCTCTGTGCTCTCAGGCTTCAGCGAGCGATTGATCAGGAACTGGATCAACAGCCTCGTGCCAATACCAGTCGGGCCCTTGGGAATGTAGGCTCGTTCTCGCTCGCTCCAATCGGTGCTGGCGATATCGAGGTGTACCCAAGGATAGTCGCCCACGAACTTGCTCAGGAACAGGGCGGCGGTGATCATGCCGCCGCCACGCCCTCCGATATTTCGCATATCGGCGACATCGCTTCGTAGTTGTTCGAAGTATTCCTCCCACAATGGCATTTCCCATACCCGCTCTCCGGCTCGGAGGCCGGCGCCTGTGATTGCAGCCTTCAACGTTGTATCGGTGCCGAACATACCGATGGCGAATTGTCCCAGAGCGACAACGCAGGCCCCTGTCAGCGTTGCGATGTCGATGAGTGCGGCTGGTTTAAAACGGGTCGCATAGGCCAGGCCGTCCGACAGAATCAACCGACCTTCGGCATCGGTGTTTTGGACTTCGACGGTTTTTCCCGAGAGGGTGGTGACTACGTCTCCGGGACGCATGGCACGCCCACCGGGCATGTTTTCTGCCACCGGAAGGATGCCGATGAGGTTGAGGGGTAATTTCAGCCGGGCCGCAGCCCGTACGGTGGCCAGAACCTCGGCGCCTCCGGTCATGTCGGCTTTCATTTGCTCCATGTTCTCGGCTGGTTTGAGCGAAATCCCTCCGGTATCGAAGGTGATAGTCTTCCCGACGAGAACGACCGGAGAATCGTCTTTCTTCTTGGCTCCATGGTACTGGAGAATGATGAATTTCGGCGGTTCGTGGCTGCCTTTCGCGACACCAAGCAACGCCCCCATCCCAAGCCGCTCCATTTCCTTCTGCTCCAAGATCTTGAGGTTTACACCGGTGTCTTTCGCTATGGCCTTGGCCTCGCTCGCGATCTTGGTCGGGGTCATCACATTGGAAGGATGGTTGCAGAGATCACGAACGAAAACGGTGGCTTCGGCGGTCGCGATCCCGCGGCGGATGCCCTCAGAAATGGGGCTCAGATGGTTTTTCTGTGAGACCAGGATGGTCATGGCAGCCACGCCCTTGCCGACCGGAGCCTCGCTGCGATAGGTCGTGAACTGATAGCTTCCCAGGATCGATCCTTCAGTCAGGGTCTGCGACAGGTCGCTCACTGAAGCCCCGGGTGGTACGGCGTTTGGCAGCACGACGGTGAAAGAACTGGCTTTTGCTTGGCGAACCCGTTTGACGGCATACCCCATGGCTTGGCGAATCTGATCCAGGCCTAGTTGGGGTCGCTTCCCCAGACCAGCTAGAATCAGGCGCTTCGCTGGAAGTTTTCCATGAGTGTGAAGCAGCATGACCTCGTGCAGCTTCCCTTCGAACTCCCGTGATCGCTGGAGTTCCCGAAGTGCTCCACCAAGGGCTCGATCCAACACAGCTCCGTCGGATGTCGCCAGACTATCGTCTTCGCACAGCAGGATGACCAGCGCTTCAGTCCGGTCGGTGTCGACGCGTCCTTGTTTGGCGTGAACCCGCATGATATTCATTGGTTTCTCCTTATGTGACTATAACGATCAACCGCGATCAGCCCTTGTTTGTGGGTTCGTGGGTGCAACAGGTCTGGCATTCCGATGGTCCAGGAGACTCCTCACACACCTCGCATATCGGGTGCCCAAATATGTTTGTGCAGTTGGAGTTGAAGACGAGCACCGAGGCGGTCTTCCAGCAGCCACTCTGCCAACTGGCGAGGATCAAGTGTCCCGAACACCGGGCTGAAGAGGACTGGGCAGCGATCGGTCAAATGGAATTGTTGGAGAATGTCTTTTGCCCATTCATAATCGATGCGATCCTGAATGACGAATTTGACTTCATCTCGCGGTCTCAGCCGCTCCACATTGGGCCAGTGCATGCGGTGCGTCATACCACTCCCTGGGCATTTCACATCCAGAACGATGCGAACGGATGGCTCGACGGTGCTGGTGTCGATGGCACCGCTCGTTTCAAGAAGGACCGTGAAACCGTCCTGACACAATCGATGCAACAGGGTCGTCGTTTCCGCTTGTGCCAAGGGTTCGCCTCCCGTCACCTCGACCAAGGGACACCCGTACGAACGGACCCTCCCGAGAATGTCTTCGAGGGATTGTTCTGTTCCTCCAAGGAATGCGTACTCTGTGTCGCACCAAGTGCAGCGAAGAGGGCAGCCGGTGAGGCGCACAAACACGCAGGGTAATCCGGCAAAGGTTGACTCCCCTTGAATGCTATGAAAGATTTCGGTAACGCGCATGAACACTGTGTGGACTAACTCATGATGGACGTGGTGATTCGCCGAAGAGGGATACCTCCGGTCATCAGCATTGGTTCAGGGCCACTTGACAACCGGCCAGTTATGACGACGGGCTATAGCATCCATTCCCCGAATCGGATTGACCACCGTTGGATGTCCTACGGCGTGGAGAAGGTCTACATCTCCCGGACTATCGCCATACGCATAGCATTGGGATAAATCCAATGTGAGGTCCTGGGTCAACCGATCGATCAGTTGACGTTTTCCCGCTCCATATGGGAGTGGGGGCACCAGCAAACCCGTATAGAGACCCTGCTGCTGCTCCAACCGGGTGGCAAAACACCGATCCACTCGAAGTGCATCAGCAACCGGGGCGATCAGAAAGTCGAGTGATCCGGTCACGAAAATGATGGCGTGGCCTGCCCGGCGATGTTCATCGAGCTTGCGCATGGCGATCGCCGAGACGCGAGGACAGAGCGCTTCCCGACAAAATTCTTCACCCAGTGGTTCAATCACCTGCGAAGGTTTCCCGGCCAAGTACAGCTTCCGTTGGCGGAGAGGATGAAGCGACAAGGGAGGAACATGCCGCAAAAGCCACGCCACGCTGTCTCGAGCTTCAGGCCAACCGACAACTCCCCGACGCCACAGCCAACGGAAAAATCTCACCTCACTTGCTTCGCCGGGTAAGATTGTATTGTCGACATCGAAAAATGCAGCAACCGTAGAAGCAAGGTCTCGTTGATCAGTCTGTATCATGCGAGCGCAATGG
>JAMXAU010000044.1 GCA_024281365.1 Nitrospira sp. | reverse complement strand
AATGGGGCGAGCGAACGGCGTGTGGGGCCGGGCCCCACACGCAAAGGGACGGTTCTTATCCTCGCGTCAGCTTCCGATACCGAATCCGGTGCGGCTGGTCAGCCTCTTTACCCAAACGTCTCTTCCGATCGGCTTCATACTCACTGTAATTCCCCTCGAACCAGACCACCTTACTGTCGCCTTCGAATGCGAGAATGTGGGTGGCAAGACGGTCGAGAAACCACCGGTCGTGACTGCTGATCACCGCGCAGCCGGCAAAACTTTCGAGACCTTCCTCAAGTGCTCGCAGCGTATTCACGTCAAGATCGTTCGTCGGCTCGTCAAGGATGATCAAATTCGCCCCCTCTTTCAACATACGCGCCAAATGCACGCGATTCCGCTCTCCGCCCGAGAGGTCTTTGACTTTTTTCTGTTGGTCTGTCCCGGCGAAGTTGAAACGGGCACAGTAGCCGCGAGCGTTGACTTCGGTCTTGCCCAGCTTGATGGTGTCTTGCCCATCCGAAATGATTTCATACACCGTTTTGTTCCCGTCCAGGCTTCGATCCTGATCCACATATCCCAGCTTGACCGTCTCACCAATCTTGATCGTGCCGGCATCCGGCTTCTCCTTGCCGATAATCATCTTGAACATAGTGGTCTTTCCCGCACCGTTCGGCCCGACCACGCCTACAATGCCGCCCTTCGGCAAGCTGAAATTAACGTTTTCGTAGAGTACGTTATCACCAAAGGCTTTGCTGATCCCGGTGGCCTCGATGACCACATCACCGAGACGCGGTCCGGGGGGGATATAGATCTCCAGATCTTCTGCCACCTGTTCCTGCTTTTGATTAACGAGTTCCTCGTAGCGGTTCAGACGCGCCTTGCCTTTGGATTGCCGCGCCTTCGGCGACATGCGGATCCACTCCAACTCATGTTCCAATGTTTTCTTCCGCTTCGATTCTGCCTTTTCCTCTTTCTCCAATCGGTCTTTCTTCTGCTCCAACCAGGAGCTGTAATTGCCCTGGAAGGGAATCCCATGACCTCGGTCCAGTTCTAAAATCCAGCCGGCGACATTGTCCAAAAAGTACCGATCATGCGTCACCGCGATGACTGTCCCCTTATACTGTTGAAGATGCTGCTCAAGCCATTGCACTGATTCCGCATCGAGGTGGTTCGTCGGCTCGTCGAGTAACAGAATGTCCGGCTCTTGGATCATCAGGCGACAGAGTGCAACTCGACGCTTTTCTCCGCCGGACAAGGTCCCCACTTTCTGGTCGGCAGGCGGACAGCGCAATGCGTCCATCGCAATGTCGAGCTGATTCTCGAGCTCCCAGCCATTCGCCGCTTCGATCTTCTCTTGCAGCTGCGCCTGCTTGTCGAGCAGCTTTTCCATTTCGTCCGGGCCGACCTCGCCGATCTTGTTGCTGACGGCTTCGTATTCATGGATCAGCGCCACTAACTCCGCCTTACCTTCTTCGACGACTTCTTTGACCGTCTTGTTGGGATCGAGCTGCGGTTCCTGTTCCAGCAGACCGACGCTGTAGCCTTTGGATCTCGTGATCTCGCCTGTGTAATTTGGATCCACACCGGCAATGATCTTCAACAACGAACTCTTGCCCGAACCGTTCAAGCCCAGCACTCCGATCTTCGCCCCGTAGTAGAAACCGAGGTAGATCTCCCGCAACACTTGTCTCTTAGGCGGATAGACCTTCCCGACATTGACAAGTGAAAAAATAACCTGCTTATCATTCGTGGCCATGTAGTCCCTTCTTTAGCTGGTAATGTGCTGCCTAATTTAAAAAAACGATCCCTTCCAGGAATTGGTGCAAACGCCGCCTACAGCGAATGCAGGACTTGGAGCCCGGCGCTCGCCTGAGCGGCCAGGCTGGCCAAGCTGTCTCTGACTTCTGATTCGTTACGCACAGGGACGGGAAACGCCACACGCCCGCCCTGTATCCGGCCAGGAATAGTGAGCCGAAGATGAAATCCCAGCCGATCCAGTGCGGTCACCGTCGCCTGCTGCACCTCCGTATCGCCTAACGCGCGGGCCAGTCGCAACAACGTCTCCGCTTGCTCCGTATTGAGCTCGTGGATCAGATTGGGGGATGCAGTTGCAAGCGGGTCCACAGCCGCCGCGACATAGTCAGCCGGTGTCACCCAGCCCATCGACCCAAACCCACCGACAAAGTAAATCTCCGCGATGGCCATGCGGAAGAAACCGAAATCCTGATAGTCCAACCAGTAGGCGGCGTTGGCATGGCGGTCCAGGTAACCTGCGCGAATCTCAGCGTTCTGCTCTTTCGGCACCTTGGTCACGGAGCCCATTACCGTGACCCTGGCTGCCCCAAGTGGATCAACCCTGCTCTCCGGTGGAGTCACCAGTAAACTGGCACGTGGATCGCCCAGGAGGTTTTGCGTATGCATCGCCATCGTGCTGATCAGAAAGACCGGGTGCCCTTCGGCATCCAACCCGTAGGGCATCACCGACCCAAAGGGCCACCCTGGCTGTTTACGCGAGAGGGTTGAAAGACTCCCTGTCTGCTGCAAGTACACCAGCGTCTTGGCCCGCTCGGCATGGGAAGGTTCAGGAACCTCAGGGCCGTCTGACTCCGGCCCGCTATTATGTTGCCGTGATGAGGACATGCAATGATCCTGTGCCAGCACGCAATGAAACAAATGGACTGACACATTACCCGGATCTGCCGGACATTTCCACTGAGCGCCAAAAACTCAGTGTGATATGGCATCCCTTGTCCACCTGAGAACGTTTCGGTACCATTGTCCCTCTTATAAGCTGTCACTCATCGGCAGTTGCCGGATGCCTGATATGCCCAGCGTCTTTCTCAGCTACTCACGAGCAGACCTGCCGTTGATCGAACAACTCGCGGCCCGCCTTCGAGCGTCGTCGCCGGAGATTTTGATCTGGCGTGACCAAGAGAAGATCTACGGGGGGCAGCAATGGCCGAAGGTCTTGGGCGAGGCGATCTCAGATCAGGAGGTCTTTCTTCTCGCCTGGTCGAAGAACTCTGCAGCCTCACACTTCGTGGAATTCGAATGGTGCACGGCGATTGCACTCAAGAAAACCATAGTCCCTTGCCTGCTTGACGAGACACCCCTCGCTGTATCGCTCAGAGCATTTCATGGGTATTCAGTGCAGGATGTCGCGGGGCTAACCACTTGTCTATCAGCTGCGCCGCCGGCTGACCAGAGCAGACGAACACTCGTCCTGGGCAAGTTGCATGACATCACAGCGCTAGAAGAAACTGCCGTGCTGGCACAGGCCAAGGCCGTCTTCGCCCAACAAGAATGGACGGTTCAAGGAAACATCTACCAGGCCAGTGGCGATATTCACATCCACAATGCACCCTCGGCAGCGACTACGCCGGAGAAGGCCAAACCGCTTGTCGAGCGATGGCAGGCCTGGGCAGGTCTCACTGTGGCTGTTCTCACGGCGGTGACGCTCCTCCTGGATCTGCCGGCAAAGTAGGGTGGAGCGCCTCCATCAGCCGTGCCGTTGGAGCAGCCGCTCGCAGGAACGGTGTTGGACGAAGGAACCCGGGGAGCCCCTGCCAGATGTCGTCATCTCCCTTCCAGATTTCGACATGAAACGAACGTCGGAAGGGGATGGGTCGTTCCGCTTTCGCGTGACCAGCCAAAGGCACGCCTCGATTACATTTACGGCTCAGAAGAGTGGCTACAAGAGTTACTCAAACTATGCCACCTTGGGAAACACGGATCTGCGTTTCCCAATGGAGTAGGGAGAATAATGCGCACACGAACCTCCCTGATTGTGTTCGTCCTGATGCTCCCGATGTCGGTCGGATTCGCACATGCCGAGAACTGGTTGCAGGGCCAAGTCCTGGAGCAACATGGCGGCACGAAACGGCCGGCAACCGGCGCACAGGTCTGGATCGTGAACGTCGGCAATCCCTACCTAACGCAAGCGGATGGAGGCTATCGTGTGCTAGTACCCGATGCCATTCGAATCGGTCAAACTATCGCGCTGTACGTCAAGCGTAAGGGTTGGGCAATTGCCACACCCCTGGCCGGCAAAGTGCAGCTCTCTCCGGAACTCACAAGGGACATTATCCTCGCCCCTGAGGCCTCTCCCATATTTCTCTCCGCGGCACAATTCGATAAATTCCTGGAAAACCTGCCGGAGAAGCTCAGGAAACAGGTCACACTCACCGGCAAGGATGGTGCGGTCGACCCAATGTAGGCGGTGAAGGAGTATGCGGCTACCCACGGACTTCCGGAACAAGAGGTCAGAACCAAGGTCGAAGAGTTAGTCAAGCAGTACGAACAATCCGATGACCGAGGGAAACAGTGCCTCGCCGCCATCTATAACAAGCACCTCAAACAGGCCGCCATGTGCCGTCAGCAGAACACGATCAATAAGCTGGACTTGCTCAAACGGAAAAGTGACGAGGTTGAAGCCCTGTCCCGAACGATCCGGAAAACCGAGAGCCCGAATGAACCTCCTGTTGCGGGAAGATTCAGGACGGTGCTCCGAGTACCGGCTGAACCCACGCCCCTGCTCTGGGCCGACTCACGACACGACCGACCGCGATTCTTTCTGGCCAGTGGCCCCATGGTTACGATCGCCGATTCTGCTCAATTGGACGAGGCCAAACGCGAACTGATCCAGCTCACAGAAGACGTCGTGGAAGATATCCGTCTCGCGGGACATGCCTATTACGCGAATTATGAATTTGATCAGGCGTTGGCCGCCTATCAGGAAGGCTTGCGATACGTGTCAAAACAAGCGATGCCGACCCTCTGGGCAACTCTGATGATCGATATCGCAAACACGCAGCGATACATCGCAGTTCGGTCAGAGGAGGAGAGCCTTCATCAACACTTCCGCGCCGCAGCCGTGGCCCTACGAGACGCCTGTACCGTGACTCGAAAAAGGATTTCCCAGAGTTGTGGGTCAAGATCCAGAATAACTTGGGGAACGCGCTCCAGGAAGACGGCATGCGCACCAGCGGGCCGGAGGGTGCAAAACTCCTCCGCGAGGCCGACGAGGCCTATCGTAAGGCCAAGTCAGTCTCTACAACTCAGACGCCGTACGAAACAGCGAGATGGCTGGATGTGGCTACATCACCAGCTCCTCCGATAGCCGCACTTCGGATTCATCGACGATCTCTTCCAGGCAGGTGAAGCAGGAGAATGGAAAGCGATCGACGGGGATGGCGCAGACTTCTCCAACTGGCGACTCTTCCAGGGCAGGGCCGCCGCACTCCTTATGAATGAGCACGAGCATCAGATTTCTCCCATCACCAGTACGCTCACTCGATCAACACGATCACAGTCCTCTACCTTCATCATAAACGACTTCCCACCTTGCACGATAGCGATATAGGAGAAGACCAACAGAAATTTATGATTGGCGGGGGACGCCACTTTTGATACAGTGCGGCGCCATATTGAGGGTATCGGTTTGTTCAGTTTCAGGAGGACGATTAGGAGAATGAAACCACTGGCCGAGTGTGGACTGTCCCAACTATTACTGGATACAAACAGATTTGCGCTTGCCATAGTGTTGATGCTGGCGTCTGGTTGTGCAGTAGCCAAAGGATCACCTGCTCCTTTGATTGCGGCTCCCGGACAGAATGCTCAACCCATTCTGCTTGCTGATGCATCTGCCCAAACGCCGCCATCTGTCACTAGCAGCGATGCGGCTCAGGATGAGCCATTCGATCCCTTCGCCAAACCGGATACGGAAGGGATGGAAGAGTATGATCCTTGGGAGTCGCTCAATACGAAGTTCTTCGAATTCAACCGACAGCTCGACCGATGGATACTGAAACCCGTCGCCAAAGGCTACAACGCCGTCGTGCCGAACGTGGTCCAAATCGGTGTCAGTAATGTGTTCTACAATAGTCGGGTGACGCCGCGATTGCTGAACAACCTGTTTCAGGGAAAGCTCAAGGGTGCAGGGATCGAGGCGGGACGGTTTCTCATCAATACCACCGTGGGAATCGGTGGATTTTTTGATGTGGCCCAACGATTCAATCTCACCACACCGGAAGAGGATACCGGGCAAACGCTTGGATTTTACGGGGTGAAGCCAGGCCCCTACCTGATGGTACCGCTTCTAGGGCCCTATACCGTACGAGATCTGATTGGGTATGGCGGCGATATCGTTCTCAATCCGATTTACTGGCTCATCATACCCACCGTGCATAATATCGATGCCATTCCGACTGTGGTCGATGTAGAGGAACGAGCGGCCACGTATGCCATCTCGATTGGCGCGCGCGCGACTGAGATCGTCAACGACCGTTCTCTGAATTTAGAGAAGTTTCAGGGTGTTGAAGAATCTACTCTCGATCTCTACGCCGCAGTCAGGAATGCCTACCTGCAGAAGCGAGCAAAAGCCATCCGTGAATAGTTTAGGGGTCCCGGTGACTTCCAAATAACTTGCGGTTCTGGATCATCCCAACGAGCGGCTTCTTCTAGTCTGCCTCGTCTCCCTTTCAGGTCGGACAAGGAAAGGGTAAGGGCTGTTGGAGCCTACCCTGCTGCAGAGCTCACCACGTGATTCTACAAACAGACCACACGTAGACAGACCAGGTCCCATCCCGACCACACACTAAGCATCAGCCGAGATGGGTGACCTTAGCCCCGTTGCAACAACCTATGCGGGAAGAAGCACAGAGCACTCTACTGGCTTTTCTTCCACACAAACAGACCACCGACAAACAGCACGAGCATCACGATGATAAACATGATGAGAGTATCCATAACTACTCCTTTCGTTCGGACCCGTCACGCAACGAACATAGTAGAAAACAGCATACCCCCTAAGGAAGGAGACCGATGGACATCTTCCCCCTGAACTAAGCTGCATGAGACATCAACAGGGTTTGACGTCAAACAACAACTCGGCCCACCGCACCTTTGGGAACCAATGTCGGGCCTATATTTATTCCGCTCATAATCCAGTGTCAAGTGCATTGTATGCAATATTGTGCCTCTCTGTAGAGAAACGATGTTGCAAGCGCCCTTGGGTAAGGTCAAGCTGTAAGTGCATGTAAATACAAGCTTCGTCCATAACTGACTTCACTATGGACACACAATCTCCTCTCCGGGAGTAGACCTTGATCAACTCAGTTGAGACTCCACCGGCTTCTTCTTCTCTGCATGTTATTGAGTTCAATTGGATGTCGGCCATCTCAAGACCATCCCCTCCATAACTGTAGAACGAGCAGATTCAGAGTCGTATTTCTATCTACATGACAAAGGTGCTCGAGGGAATATTCATCAAGACTATGGAGCTCAATGGATTGAGAACCATAGTCCCTTCACGTTCTGGGAAGACACCCGCTGCACATTCTTCCACAACCTGCCTGCTGTAGCTTCCCACGAGGCGGATAAACAAGTTGTCCCGGAAACCAGCATTGAGACTGGAACCCCTCAGTTCTGTGCAACTCCTACCAAGGGGAAGACCAAATGGTTCGTCCAGGCAATAGCCCGCGCGGAAGTTTTGAGCCTACGTTGCCCGGAAGAATTTGAAGAGGAAGGGATACACTCTTGTTGGCTTACGACGAAGCCTTTTGCACAAAACTCTGCTGAGGTACAGCGTGCGATGATTCACTGAACGCAGGATAAACTTGGATCGTATAGGTCCTGTCCGGATCCAATACAACACGGACCATGCCGGTCTTGTTCAGGTAGTCGATTGCTAAATAGACTTGATTCCAAGTCAGGTCAGGGCAGAGTCCTACGACCTCTTCCATCGAGCAGTCCTTGCCGTACTCCTCTAACGCAAGATGTACTCGCTCTATGATTGCTGCTACCAGCATGGCGCCTCTTCAACAAACAGAGGTGGGTCCACTAGATCCCTTGCGTAACTCCAGTAACACCCCAATCCGCACGACTCCGCATAGTAAGAGTTATAGACCGCCTACCACACAGTTCATACTAGAATATATACTTGGCTTTTGGTGGAACTGTGAACTAGGGAAGTCACTAGTAAAACGCAAGGATCTTACTAGCTGGCCAGCGATTGATTCGGGATACGCAATAACTCTGCGCAATCTGCGTGGACTCGGTGGTGACCTGGCTGTAGTGAAACCGAGATTTCGTATCGGAGGTCTGCAATGCCCGTCTGCATGGCGTTTGGGTCGTTCAGGCGCCCATCTCTTCACCTGCCGACAGAACAACGTCCTCGCACCACCTCGGCCAACCAGTCGGAAGCGGGACGTCCTTCGAGAGATTGACCGCAGACCGGTCGCACCCTGTACGGTGGATACTAGAACGCCTGTGGGAGCGCCGGACTAGGAGGAGACGCTGACAAGGCCTTCGGCGATCGCGTACTTGATTAACTCGGCAGTGGAATGCAGATTGAGTTCGCCCATCATCCTGAATTTGTGAAACTCCACGGTCTTCACTGAGATATTCAGGATGGAGGCAATCGTCTTCGTCCCCTTCCCTTCAGCAACAAGCTGCAAGACCTCGCGTTGCCGCTGAGTCAGCGCGCTGACTAGCGGCTTGGTTGATGGACCATCCGCCGACTGAAGCGTGGCAGCCAACACATCCTTGGTAATGAGTGGGGTCATATAGTGCTGACCTCGCATGACGGCCTGGATCGCCTGCTTGAGTTCCACGGCTGCCGAGCGTTTTATGAGGTACCCTGCGGCACCCGCTTTAAAGGCTTCCGTGGCATACGTCGGGGTCGCGTGCATGGTAAGGAAGATCAACTTGCTCTCCGGTACCAGTTTGGTCAACTGACGCGCCGCATCCAATCCGTTCAGGAGCGGCATAGAGATATCTAGCAACACAATATCAGGCCGAAGCTCTTGAGCAGCCTCGACCAGCGAGCGCCCATCTTCCACCATCCCCACCACCTCACCCTCGGCTTCGACCAGCTTCCGAAGCCCAGCCAGAACAATCGCATGATCATCCGCCATCAAGATACGTGGCCGTTTCATGGGGTCGCCACCTCACAAGGTACCCAGGCACAGACCTTGGTCCCTCCGTCCGGTTGAGACTGAATCTGAAAATACCCGTGCAGTTGTCGTAACCGTTCCTCCATACTGCTCAACCCTAACCCCCGCTGGAGGGCTTGGTGATCATGGAGATCAAACCCCTTACCGTTGTCCGTCACGGACAACCCGACTCCTTTCGATGACCCTCGGAGCTGGACCGTCACAACCGTCGCTTGGGCATGCTTGACCACATTTTGCACACTTTCCTGCATGACGCGGAAGAGACAGGTCGCATGATCAAGCGAAATCGCAGCGGGGACCCCCGCGATCTTAAGAGAAATGGGTAGCCCTGCGCGACGAGACACCTGCTGCACATGATCCTCGACCGCAGGACAGAGCCCGGCATGTTCTAGGAGCGAGGGATGCAGCCGATACGCGAGGGTGTGCACATCATCGGACAACTGCTCCAGCTGCTCTCGGATCGGTGCAAGCGCTTGACCACACTCCCCTAAGGCAGAGGCCGGATGCTGTTCCAACGAGGCCACTTCCAATACCAAGGCAGCCAAGCGTTGACTCACATCATCGTGGAGGTCCCGAGCGATACGTTGACGCTCTCGTTCTTGAGCGTTCAACAGCTTAGAGGTCAGCTCCTCCAATTGCACCTGCTGCTGGTGCAGATCCAGCTGGTTACGATGCAAAGTCTCGTCAGCACTCTTGCGTTCCGTCACATCGCGATTGGATTCCAATGCGTAGTCCGTTCCGCCGTAGGTGACTTGCACCAGTCGACTCTCCACAATCACCTGACGCCCATCCTTGGTGACATGCGACAGCTCACCTGACCACCGCCCGTCTCGGACCAGGCAGGTTTCCCTGTCTGTGACCGCCGGCAACGGATTCGTGCTCAGCAGTTCATGGCTCTTGCGCCCGATCACCTCATGCGATCGCCAGCCGTAGAGTTCTTCAGCCCCACGATTCCAATACACGATCCCGCCACCGATCTTCCACGCCAAGATCGCATCGCTGGAGTGGTTCAACATGTCCGCCTGCTGTTTGAGCAGCTCTTCCGTCTGCTGACGCTCGGTAATATCGACGGCCACCCCACCGAACAAGGCCGGCTCACCCTGCTGATCAAGAATGGGAAACTTACTCACAAGGGCGTGTCGAATCTCTCCCTGTTGGATGAATGATTCGACGGTGTGCAGCGGAACTCTGGTTTCCTGTACCGTCCGATCGTTGCGCTCATAGGGTTCGGCCACATGGGCCGGCCACAACTCCTGAGCAGTCTTTTCCTTCCAGTCTCTTCCCTCCAGTAGGGATTCTTGGAAGAGTCGATTCACATACAGATAGCGACCCTGAGCATCTTTGATCCACGCAAAGCCGTGCAAGTTGTCCATAAAAGAAGCGAACCGGCGCTCGCTGATTTTCAGCGCCTCCTCGGCCTGTTTGCGTTTTGTAATGTCGATCATCGCGCCGAGTGTCCTAGCCGGACGACGATCCGGACCATCCAGATCGAACAAGGTCCAGGCTCGAAAACTGATCCACCGCATCTGGCCGCTCGGCAGCACCAGACGGTGTTCGATCGAATAGAGATCATCGCCCACGGGGTCAGAAGCCCGCGCGATCGCCGCAACCACCCTGGCGCGGTCTTCCGGATGGATCAGCCGAATGAACCCATTAACCGAAGCAGGGGCATCAGGTCCGACACCGTAGATTTCTCGCATGACCGGAGACCAATAGACATTCCCCGTGCGATGGTCCTGATCAATGATCCCAAAGTTGGCTAATCGAACGACCTGATCAGACCGTTCCTCTCGTTCATGGAGCGCTTTCTTGGCTTTGACCCGAGCCGTCACATCTTCCGTGGCAATGATGATCCCACCCACCTGATCACCGCGATACCACGGGCGAACATCCCACGTGATCCATTGGCTGGAGCCATCACTCCAAGAGAACTGGTCTTCATCCGCACTGAGCACCTCCCCTGTCAGCCCTCGCTGATGGACATTCCTCCACCGCGAAGGACAGTGCGGAAAGACATCATAGTGCGATCGACCGAGAATCTTGTCCGTCAAGCGGTAGTCTTCCATCCATCGTCGGCTGGCCGCCAGATATCGCATGTCTCGATCAAACATTGCGATGGCAGCCGGCGCATGCTCGATAAACGAACGAAACCGCTCATCACTCTCTCGTATCGCCGCATTGGTTCGCTTGAGATCCGCCGTTCGTTCCCGAACACGTTGTTCCAACTCCTCAGAAGTCCGATGCAAGGCCTCCTCAGCCTTCTTCCGATCGGTAATGTCATTGCCGATCGTCAACAGGCAGAGCTTCCCTCTGAGCGTCATCAAGTTTGCAGAGATTAGAAACTGTCGCAGTGCACCGTGCCGGGTCCGCATCGACACTTCGAGATTTGTGACGGTCCCTCGGGATCGAAGACGATCGACGAGTCTGGCCCGATCTTGCGCATCCGGCCAAATCCCCAACGTCAAAGTCGTCCGCCCGATGACTTCCTCACGACGAAACCCGAATGTGTTGAGGCAGGCATCGTTGATTTCCAGGCAAAGCCCGGTGTCTAGTTCGGTAATACCGATCGGATGAGGACTGAGGCGGAAGGCTTCGGCAAAAAACTCGTCTCGTGCTGGGTCGACCGCATTTCCTTGTCGATCGCCGGGTTGGTGGACCGCTGCACGCGGGCGCGCTCTGACCCAACGCTTCTTCTTCGTCGCTTTTGGTGTCATAGCCAGTCATGAATTCTAGTCCACTTACGTACCTCCCGCAAGATCCAATTCCTGAGTACGGACATATCAGATGCCGGGCACGATGCCACCTGTTCCTTCTCACGAGAGACCAAAGGAGCTGCACGAAGTCGCCGCCCGGCGATGGTTCAAGATTCAGAACACAGGAGTGCATCGGCGGTGCTGCATCCGACGCAACCAACCTCATGCTATTTCAGGCCACCCACATCCTGATGGCAATACCGCCGCTTTACGTGTGCTTTGTCACCAGTCTCCGGAACAGCTCGAGATGGTCTGGGCCGCAGAGCCGATGATCACCAGGAATCAGGCGCAGTTCGAGTGGAAAGCCGGGATGTCGTCGTACGAGTTCGTTGGCGAACCGCCGACTCCCGTCCGGAGCAATGACTTGATCGTCCTGACCATGGAGAATCGTGGTCTTCACATGGCGTACGACTTCAAGTGTCTTCGTCCAATACCGCTCGCTTTCTTCGACCCACTTCCAGGACAACGGCCAATCTCGATGCAACGGGTCCTCGTCCCACGGCATCCATCCGGCAGTGTGCCAGTCATGGAGCCGTTCCCTCGAGATGGTTTTGGAACGCTCGCCCATCATGTTAAACGCCGGTGCGATCAAGATGAGCTCTTCGACAATCTCGAATTCCTGCGCGACAAGCCAGCCGATCCAGCTGCCGAGCGAATTTCCGACGACCGTGACCGGCGGACCAGTCTTGATGGAGTCCAAGACAACGTGCGCATCGGCGATCCAATCGGAGAGCGTATAGTCGGTAAACTGCCCTTCAGAATCGCCAAAGCCACGCACGTCGTAACAACAGAACCCCCATCCCTTCTCCTGGCACCATTGCGCCAACGATTTGCTTTTGTTGCCCCAACGTTTGGAGAGAAACCCGGTGATAAAGAGAATCTGCCGAACGGCTCCATCGATTCGATCACCTTTGATCCGTTTGCCGTCCGCGCCAATGAGTTCGAACGACGTCATAGTCTTATCCCAGCCGCTTCGTGACAAAGAGCCCCAGTCGCCGCAACACTTCTCCTGGAATTTCGTGCCCGCCGCGGAATCTGTGCCACTCTACGGCAAGACCAGCTCGATGTAGGGCATCTCGCAGACGTTCGGCTCCAACAGTGGGGAGAATGTCGTCTTGCACGCCGTGGCTTTGAAAACCGGTAGGCCTCGACGATTCGGCATCAGCGGACTCCAGACGTCCTTGGCCAGCAGATTGCCAGACAGCTGCGCCAGACCAGCGAACGGATAATCGGTGTGGAGCACAGCATCGCAGGTGAGCATGGCGCCTGGGAAAATCCACCAATCACCGTCTTCTTGTAGTCAAGCGGGAATTGCTTTGGGAGTTCTTTGAGAAAGGCGAGTATGCGCTCTCGCGCCAGGGCCAAGCCCTGTGGAACCTCCACGGACAGATCACGAATACGACCTGCCTCTCGATCAGCTTGGATACGCGCAAAGTCGATGATCCACCAAGCCCGCGAGTCGCCGAACCCCATATTGAGCGAGAGGGGAGCTTCCGGAAAGAGCCAGCGAGTCCCACGGGGAACGTGGATCACATCTGCCAGCGGAACTAGGTCGTCGCCCGGCGCACCAAATCCATGAAGCAGAATGACGACCGGACCATCACCTCCGCCCCTTCCATCCGATCCGCCGACAAGTCTGACCTTCAGTCCACCGAGTGAGGCTTCACGCATGTCGTCCTGTTAACTGAGATACAGGTACTGCAAGAGAGCCACCAAACCGTACAGCGACGATTCGACGACCGGCTGTTGATATAGCGGCACAAAGGCACCCTGCTCATGGTCTTCCACTTCACTAATGACGTATTGGATCTGCTTCACCCGAATATCGTGATCCTTCCCGTTCCCCAAGGTCTGAACGATTTGCCGGTTGAGGCCTGCCAGCATGGCAGCTTTCGCCTGACTGGCCGATTGATAGAGGAGAAATGCTCCGAGAAGCGCAACCACGGCGTTGACCGACCAGGACAGCAGCAATAAGAGCGGATAGTTCCAAATGTCGAAATACTCGTTGCGCGCGGCGATCATGATCAAGAGTGCAATGAAGGGATAACGGATCAGTCGATTGATCACCTCGGTCCGCTGCGCAATAAGATCCACCACGGCGAGGTACGTCAACTTCTCAAATTCGGTTTTCTGCGCCTCTCCCAATCCATAATTGCGAAGATACTCTTCCTGGACTTGCTGGGACCACCCTCCCCTTGAACTCACCATCCACCCGACCCATCGACGGCAGAGCATCACCGCATCGAACACCGCCAAGTTCAGCAACACCACGATGGCGACGCTGGCAAGCGTCATGAATGAATCGACTTGGCAACTCAGGTGCCCGCGGCAGGGATGAATATATTCTTCGTCCAACACGAAATGCCCGATGGCCCACATCGCCCCCATGTACAGGATGAACAAGAGGAGCGTCCGGGCCATTCCCTGGCTCAGCTGACTCGCTTCACGATACTGCCTCCAGGCCTGGTCGACTTTCATCGAGCCAACTGTGGCAAGAGGATGATAGACCCGCTGGAGATTCATCCAAAATGTGTTGGGTGAAAGCCGCTGACGCCTCGAAGGGTCTTCGAACTGAAACTTCTCGTCGATCTGTTCGCTATTCTTCTTGAGGTCGCGAGCACCCTTGACAAACAACAGGACAGACAGCACAACAACCAGGAATCGCAATAACTCACTCGGCCAGATACTGACACCGGCCGTCCATGAAAACGGCTCTCCTTCGTCGTGCCCGGCCAGCAGCGCGTCGGCGCCGCCGGCCACGATAAAGACTGCAAACAGCGCGACGAGCACGACCGCCGTGATACTCAGCAGACGCGGATGGCGCACAATGGCAGACCAGAGGCGTTGGTTACTCCAGGCCACCACGACGAACAGCGCAAACCCCACCACTGCTCCCGCCGCCACAGCGGTATTGTCGAATCCGACGCCTTGTCGTAGCTGACCATATTCCTCCGTATAATCCAGATCGGATCGCAACGGATGAATCGTACGGACCCCTTCTTTGGTGACGAGGCTCAAGTCGACCGCACCGCTCCGCCCCACCTCAAACAATCTGGGATGCAGTCCGGCATCGTACACACGATCTTCCGGCGTCAGTGCGGCATGGTAGGTCGTCCCGCAGGAGCCGCTCATCCCATCAGACTGCTCACGGCGACAGCCGACATGGCCAACCGCTTGCAATGTCGCGAAATAGGTCGACGTTTGATAACTGCTCCGGAAGGGCGGGACATCGCGCTGCAACCCGCCATCCAACTGCAACCCAAACGGCGAAGTGATGACCATGTTGCGGGTCCATTTGTATTCGCTCGGATGGAGATGTCGGGCATCGAGACCGACGGTAAAGAAAATGGCATGCGGAAACGCAGGGCGAAGGGCTTTGATGATCAGGAGCGAATCATACGGATCGGTGCCAAAGATCCCGATGGCTCGAGCTCCTTCACCCTCATCCTGGATTCGATTGACCAACGCCCGCACATAGTCCACCTGACTGGTCCCCTCCGGACGCTCACGCTGGCTGTCTTTCGCGCTATCGGTCCGTGCGGCTTTGGTTTTGTCTTCCCCCGGCACCTCGCCATCCAGCCCGCTCAGGTAGCTGTACCGCTGAACGTTAAGGCGCAACGCTTCATAGTCGGCTTGTCGCCGAATCTGGAGATCGACGGCATGCGGAATATCGGAGCACCACTGCTTGATCGTCACCGGCACATCGATCATCCCTAAGTCCCGCTCGGGAAAGGTTGCGATTTTCTTGCAAGCAGCGGCCCGAAACTCGATCGGGAGCGTCCGTCCATAGAACGAATCCCATTCCCCGATCAGGATCACCGCATCCCACCCGAGGCGAACCTGCCGGCGCTCCAATTCCGCAACCAATGATTCGAACAACTGGTCATCAGAACCGATCTCGTATGCCAACCGAATATTCGCGCCCGTCAGCCGCCGGGCGAACTCTTGCTCGCAAGCCGTGTAGGAGTCGCAGGCGACCCCTTTCCCGTCGATCGACTTGAGTCCGTAGGCGAGGAGCCCTTTCATCGCACTATTCCACGGGGAATACAGCTCGATCCAGCCGTCCGCATTCGGCCAAACGCCGATTCCCCCATGCGGCTCGTCGTAGGATTCTCCCGCCTCGGCCAAGAGCGCCCGAAATGCTGAGGAGCTACGAGGGCCGAGAATTTTAAATGTGACCGCCCGCTGGAGCTGTGAATTCAAACGAACGAGCTTGCGCCGATCGTCGGTGAGGAGACACTCGCTCCTTTTCTCGGCTTCTCGACAGACAAGCGCCTGAGAGAAGGATGTCAGATTGGCAAAAAAACCACGACTGAGCGCTTCATCCGGAAACCAGACGACCAGCACACTATGGGAGCGTGGCGATTCCTCGTCACACAGTCTGGTTCGTCTGAGCCGGTACCACTCATACGGCAGTGCCGGGAGAGGGCTCAGGGTATCCCATTCCACAAACGAGAGCTGGCCCTCCTGTTCCGGCACATAACAAGACACTCCAAGGGCTGTTCCGACCGCATACCGATCTCGGATCCGCGACTCAGTGCTTTCCACATATGGACCTCCACTGGTCGTCACCAGGAGGACCGTGACACGCTGGCCCTCCTTGACCCGTTCAGCGATGGCCTGCCGAAGAGATCGAAGGCGTTGCGTAAGCGGCGGGACCGGAGTAGCGACGGGTCGGTTCGACTTGATTTCCCGCAAGCCCCGTTGTACGGCTGCGACAGGATCTTCCCACAAACGTGCGCGTACCACTTGTTCTTCAATCGTGGCCTTCATGTCCAGTCCCGTGCCGACCGGACGTGAACTGCGCAGTGGTTCCTTGACCAGCATGGCTCCCGCCAGCGCCAGCACGAGGGTCAGGGCGCCTGCCACGGCGATTTTGGAGTCGCTCTGTTTCTTGGCCATTCGCTTCTTTAGGAGGTGAGGGACATCACTCTGACACTCGCGCACTATCCGAGCGTGACACTCTACAACAGACAGTTAACAGAGTGAAACAGCAGTCCTTCGCGAGTAAAGAACCCCGTCCTTCCTGGCGGGGCATCCAAATGCGAGTTTTCGTGATGCTTGAGTCGAGACAGGGCGTTCTGCTCGACCATCGGATGGATCGACGGCAGGTGTGTGGCTTCACCCCGACGTCTGCGGCTGACGACTCCAACAAATGACTCGGCCGCATGAGTCATGACCGTTCGTAACGAAACCGAGAGGACGTCATGTGCGACAGACACGTGGAACCTCGCGTGGCCGATGCGTACTTGAAATGGTAACGTGGCGTCGTGACGGGTTCAGTCGTCTAGCCGGTCATGAGAAAGCCGTGGACAGGCTCGCCTCAGCAGCGTCTCGGTGGTTACAGTGGAACGGCTCATGGGGCATATGGACTGGACCAAAAGCCTAGCGAGTCGCTGCTTGCCGAATGCACAGGCCTCGAGCATCGGCCCGATAGACTTAAGATCTCACCAGTTCTCTCATCTCAATAGAGTGACGACTCCTTTTCCAGCATCGCACACCTAATTATTCGCACACATCGCTCTGTGTGATTTCACACACATGAGACCGTCGCGCTGAAAAGCACTATCCAGTCATACCTTTCGCTTGCCAGGTCCTGCATCGCCCTGCATGACCTTTCTTCTTTCTGTTTTCGCACACCTCGCTCACCGCTGGATCAGTCAAAACCGTAGAGACTCCAGGAAGACCTTGATGAGGTATCTATTTTGCTCTCCCGAGTCGGTCAGGAACAGGAAACAAATTGGAGGCAACCTCCAATCTCTCAGCCTCGGAGACGCACCCTGATGAGTAATTCGTCCTTGTCTCAACCAGGTCCAGACAGCATCGCGATTCGCAACCTCCCTATACAGCAACGGATTGATTGGCTGATGGAACATGCCCGTCGGTATGCCCAGGTATACCAAAGCCCGGAATCCTTTCTCGCGCGTGAACGTTACAGTGCGAAACACGACACTGCGATCATTGCGCTCAAATGCATGGATGGGCGCCTCAATCTTTCCGTGGCCACCAACACCCCGTCCGGGATCATCCAGCCGATCCGTAATATCGGCGGACGCTTTGACATGGGGTGGCCGCATTTCGGTGAGGTGATGACAGAGCAGATCCAGCACATGGTTCGACACGGCCGACGTACGCTGGTGCTGATCAATTACCACTACTCAAAGGGTGACCAACATCGTGGCTGCGCCGGCTGGGGATATAACACCGATGCCGCCCGAGACCACGCGCTTCGGACCAAACGGCAGGTGGAGGAAGTCTTCGGCTCGGCACACAGCACGGTGTACCCCCTAGTCTGTGGGTTCGAAACCGACGAGGATGCGCTCGTTCTTCACGGAAGTAATCATCGCGATGTCTTGGACCTCTCGACCGTTTCCGCGCAAGACCGTGCCTCCTTACCTGCCTCACTGTCGAGACTGTATGCCGATATGCCCGAAGAGATGCAGGAGGATCTCTTGCCTCTCGTACAGGGCAACCTCGCCCATATCGAGGAAGTCCGGAAAAGCGACCGTACCCTGGAGATCGTCCATCATGAATGGATGATCGGCATCGGGCGCGGGTTCCACTGGCTCCACATGCCGAACCTGGCGCTGATTATCGGACCTTACAGTCCAGAACTTGCTGACCCTCTCAGCAAGGCCGGAGGCATCATCGCCGCTAACATGCGAGACGACCGCATCCCCGATGACGGCTTTCTTCTATTGTCTGTCGCGCCCTACCAAGAAGTCGGTGTTGATCGTGCACGTGCCACGCTCAAAAGCCGGTTCATGGCTGATTTCGCCGCTCACATCATCCGTTCAGACCATGCGAAAATTGCGGACAAAATCAATATCCGTAAAGCCGTCCTTTCCTGGCATACACGGGCGCTGGAGTTGATTGTGTGAGCACATGGCCCCCTAAATAAGGAGAGTGACCAATTACGCGGACACTTAGTAGAAGCGAACTGGGCTTAAGACAGATAACAAGTCACCAGCATCGGAGTGATCCATGATTCGCAAAACTTCCTGGTCTTTGACACGCCGGACATTTATGAAATCCTCCCTCGCCGGTGCCATGCTCGCAGGCTACAAGTTGCTATGGCCTTCGGTCGCGCAGGCAGGCGGCCTGCCCACCACAGGCCCACACTCAGACCACGAAGTCATTCACAATCGCGAGACGGATCCGTTTGGTGTGGCGGGATTTGGAGAGAGTGGCAGGAGAAAATCACGCCTCGGGTTAGAGCTCTGTCCTGGCCGTAGTGAACCCGGCAGCTAACGTAGACCTTTTGCAGTTGATCACGCTGCGTCAGGACGAGCAACTGACCGCCAAGTGCTTGCCCCAGTTGGGGGGCGGAGCGCATAAGCCTCCATGCCCGGCTGGTCGCTGTAGGGATGTTGCAACAAGGTGTACAACCGCTCGATCTCAGAGAAGTCCTTTTGTTGGGCTTTTTCGATCGCCACCTGCGCGAGATAATTGCGGAGCACATACTTGGGATTGACCCGGTTCATCCGCGCCGACCGCTCATGGTCGAGGCTCTGCTCGCTCCGCAACCGATCACGATAACGCAGGGCCCAGTCGTCAAACCGCTCGCGGTTGAGAAAAGTGCTCCCGCAACTTCTCATTCACCGCGCCATTCTGCGAAGAAAACGTGCCCAACTCTCGAAACACGATCGTGTAGTCCGCATGGCTGCCTTGAAGCAACCCGAGGAAATCTCGAATCAGGTCATCGTCCCCGACCTGCTCGTCCACTAATCCAAATTTTTCCTTCATCTGCTTGTGGTATTCCCGGTCAAACAGAGGTTGATAGGTCTCAAGTCCCGCTTTGAGCGCTTCCTTCTCGACCAACGGCAACAGCGCCTGAGCCAAGCAACTCAGATTCCAGAGTCCGATGTAGGGCTGTTGATTGAAGGCATAGCGGCCGTTGTGATCGGAGTGGTTGCAGATAAACCCCGCATCGTAGTCATCCATAAACCCATAGGGGCCATAATCCATCGTCAGACCAAGAATCGACATATTGTCGGTGTTCATCACCCCATGGGCCCAACCGACCGCTTGCCATTGCGCGATCAGCCGCGCGGTGCGCTCAATGACTTCGTTGAAAAACCGCGAGTATTTTTCATCGACATCGCTGAGATGGGGAAAGTGTCGGTCGATCACATAATCGGCTAGCGTTCTCAGGTGCTCGTGCTGCTTTCGGTAGTAGAACACTTCGAACATTCCGAAACGCACGTGAGACGGCGCCATACGGACCAGCATCGCCCCGGTTTCCACCTCCTCACGGTACACCTTGTCGTCGCTACCGACGAGACAGAGCGCGTGCGTGGTGGGAATTCCGAGTCCCTGCATCGCCGCGCAACAGAGATACTCACGGATCGTCGAACGCAGCACCGCCCGTCCGTCTCCGTCCCGGGAGAACGGCGTCATCCCCGCTCCCTTGAGATGGAGATCCCACCGCTGGCCCTGATCGTTTTTCGCCTCTCCGAGAAGGATTGCGCGTCCATCGCCGAGTTGCGGGACATACACCCCGAATTGATGACCGGAATACAGCATCGCGAGCGGCTCCATGCCTGATGCGAGTGCACTCCCACCGAACACTTCAGCAAACTCCGGTCTAGTGAATTGCGCAGGATCAAGATCGATCAACTCAGCGGCTGACCGATTGGCATGGATCAAACGAGGAGGCGCGCTGTACGGAGTGGGATTCAATCGGGCGTAAAAAGCTTGAGGAAGCCGGGCATAGGTATTGTCGAAGGAAAGCGTTTCAAGAGTTCGCTGGGACATATCTCTGTGTATCACGACATTCTTGCTCTCTGCCACTCTCCATAGATCTCAGGGCATATGTTTCGATGTCATATTGCAAATTTGAGGTCCGATCGATG
>JAMXAU010000216.1 GCA_024281365.1 Nitrospira sp. | reverse complement strand
GCGTCGGCCAACAGCTGTGCGAGCGCTTGCTCATCTCGGTCGATGGCTTCGACCTGGTACCCGAGAGATGAGAGAAATAGCGTGTGTCGTCCCCTTCCTGCGGCGACGTCGAGAACCAGTCCCTTGGGGAGGCGATTCAGCTGCTGCACGAGAAACCTTGCTGGGGGTGGATCTGCGCGGAGCAACAGTTGGGCAAACCTGGTCCGCTCAATGGTGATGCCGACGGATGAGGTGATATGGACGAGTGGCGGATGCAATTTGCGCAACCAGAGCTTGATCCGATCAACAGGGAATTCAGCAAAGATAGCGGCTATGAGCTGTTCGGCGAATGACTCTAGAAGCTGCGCTTCTCGATCGGTTCCGATTTCGACGATGCGGTGGGCTACAGCTGCGTAGTCGATGGTGTGGCGTAGATCATCGGAAATCCCTGCGTCATCCATCCGGCATCCCAACTCCAGATCGACGGCAAGGGGTTGCGGGCGCGCGCGTTCTTCAGGTGTCACGCCGCAACGGCCACGAAATTCCAATCTCTCGATGCAGATCTGGTCGGTCATGAGCACATTGTCGAAGATCCTCTTTTGACCTGTCAAGCGAGGGGGAAGGAAATCGAGCGGGGACTATCAATGGCGATGATGAATATTATTGGTCTGGTCAGACAAAGTACCGGCTGGTATCGATCTTATATTCGGTGGTATCGATTAAGCGAATGATGCTGTACCGATAGTTGCCGGTCTCGTCCTGTTCGGTGAGGTCACGCTCGGGCCCATTGTCGATGGAGGTGCCATACTGGTCGGTAATCACTTTGACCAGAGGTCGTTCAGCGTTGGATTTGTCGACGGCTGGCTTGAGTACCACGGCCAGTTTCCGCGTCGGTGTCCAACATGACCAGGCTTCCGATCGGGACGATGCCGACACAGTTGACGAAGAGTTTGAGCAGTGTGGGGTCGAAGCTCTTTCCGGATTTTGAAAACATGATGCTCAGCACTTTGGACGGAGAGATTGGTTCTCGTCGATAGACGCGTGATGAAGTCATCGCGTCATAGCAATCTGCGATCATCAGAATGCGGCCAGTCAGAGAGAGTTTCCACGGTGTTTTTAATTTGGGATAACCGGAATAGTCCAAATTCATGTGGTGCTCGAACGATGCTGCGACCATGCGCGATGGAAGATTGGTGATGCCACGGATCTGAGTGAGACTCAAGACGCCTTCAGTCGGATGATTGCGCATCAGCGTCCACTCCTCTTCCGTGAACTCACCTGGTTTGTTCAGCACGTCGAGTGGAATGTTGGCTTTCCCCATATCGTGAAACAGCGCTGCCAATCCAAGGTCGGCCAGTTCGACCTTGGGATATCCGGCGCGGTTTGCGAGGGCGATGGACAAGAGAGATACGTTGACGGAATGGTTGTGGGTGTATTGGTCGTGGCAACGGAGCGTCGTGAGACCCAGCAGCGTCGACTCATCCTGCATCATGAGATCCACGATGTTTTGGATGGCTCGTTTGGCTTGCTTGAAGTTCAGTGTTCCGCCATCGCGCACGGATTGTGTCAGCTGTCCGACTTCGTTCGCGGCTTTACCGTACGCGACTTTCGACTGAGCTTTATGATGGGCCTTTGAGGCGGATCCTGTCCCGTTGCCGGACGCCGATCCTTGGTCCGTTCCAGCAGGGTCCTCACGAAGGGCAAGCTCACGAGGATCTTCCAGTTGGATGGCGGTGACCCCGTTGGCCGTGAGTTCCTGTCGGAGTTCTTCCAGTGACTTTGTGGTCGGGTCGAGCGTGACAAAGAGATAGGCGAACTGCGGCGAAGATCCTTGGACGACGTTGAGGAGGTAAACGTCAATCCGCCTCCTCCTCTCCCTCCTCCTCCTCCTCCTGATCTTCCATTTGGCCATGGTGTCGATCATGCTCGATGCAACGAGCATCTGTTGTGCACTGATCTTGAGATGTCGCTCTCCCAGAAAGAGAAAAATCATTCTGAATCCGCAACGTCACGGGGTGGTCATTGGCCAGCGTCTGAATCAGGGTCAACATGGTTTCGACCGGTTTATCGAGCGCGGCGTTCGTCCTGCCATGAATGCGTGATGTCTTGATGAGCGTATTCAGCTGCGTAATGAGCTGGAATCCCAACATCGCCAGCTGTTGGTCGAGAATATCACCGGCTTCGGAACCCTGTCCGATTTTCTGAGACAAGGATTTTTCATGAGTCAGGAGCGGTTCGGCCTGGGCGGTGCGTCTCTTCGACTGTGGCAGTGCTGTCCTGGGGGCCGTCATGATGGTTCTCCATCCGTCGAGTGGGTGCCGGAACGGGGTTCCCGATGGGGCTTTAACGTTTGCAGTAGGGGCCATGCTGCACGCTTGACGAACAGCCGACGCTTCCCTTTTTTGCCCCTCGTTCAAGGCGGCGATTGCCGCGGGCGTCGCAAGCTTCCCGAGCGTCTCAGCGGCGAGTATCGCAAGCTCTTCTTTTTCCTGCGATTGGTCCAGGCCCATGCCGTCATGAGTCCCTGCCAGAGTGGCACCGCTTCGTCTCCGCAAGAGACCCGCATGGCCTGAAAGATGCTGCGACGTTCGCTGATGGGCCGGTCCATGAAGTCGTCCTCGGAAAGGACTGGAAGCCCATTGTGTGAAGGGTGCGGCACATTGGCCTGACATGAGCAGTTTCAGTGCCGCAAAGCGAACGTTTTCGTCCTGATCGTTGGTTACTGGCACAAGTTTCACTCCCGAGCCGTTCGGACGAAGCCGACCGATTGCGCGCACGACTTCACGCCGGATCTGTGCGTCAGGATACCGGATCAACTTTTCGATCGGCTCCACGAATTTTTGGACTATTCCAGGTCAGAAGAATGGATATGAGATTGCGGACATAGATCGGTCGACGATCCATTAATCCCCGGACCACAGGATCCGGCTTGTCTTTTGCCAAGAGGGTGAGGGCTTCGACCACGATAGCCTGATGTGCTACGGATGTGAGGTTTGCCAGGAGCGTGCAGACAGGCACTGCCTCCGGCTTCATGAGAGGAGTAAAATGGTCGAGAGTCTTTCGACATTGGCATCCGGAGTTCGATTCAGATAACTTTCAATGGCTTTGATGCGTTCGGTGCGTCCGAGCCCGTCCATGATTGAGGCGAGTTGCTGCTTGTGTTCCGTGCTGATATCAGGTCTCACAGCCTCAGTTTCATGCAGCAGGCTCAACACATGCTCCAGCACCGTCCATTTCCCTTCGCGAGGAGCGTCTCGACGACACGGCCCACAGGCCGAACAGTTTGGTCAGCAATGCCGGGGATGTCTCGGAGACCAGAATTGAGGTCATGGCATCTAAAATGTACGAGAGGCCATCTTGCTTACTCTCCGCTTCAATTTCTCTTGCGAGTGCGGTCAGTTCTTCTTCGGTGACTTCGTACCCGACGAGTCCTGATTGAAAACGGTTGCCGAGAGCGCTGCCGGAGGTTTTCGTGCCATCTCCGTCCCCAGTCCCGGTGTCCCCTTGCCGGGCTGCGACCTCGTTCACGATCCAACAGTTCTCGGAGTGTCGAATCGGACAGACTCATTCCGCCATCCAGGCGAAAGAATCCCTCATTTCCGATGGAGGCTTTTGCGACTTCTTTGGCCGTGACGATGGAGATGCTCGAAAGATTCTTTCCCAGATGCGCGTCACAATGTCATCATCGTCCTTAGTGGCGTCAAGTCCGCCCCACAGGGAGTCTAGGGAAGAATCCAGATCTTCCTCGGTTAACCCCCCCCATGCAGCGCCAATTCTCGGATTCCGTCCGCGTACAGCTTAAATGCCAGGTTTTCCCCACCACCATCCTGTTCTGCCTGATAGACTACACATTCTTTGCACAGGAGCGCCGTTCGTTGGACGAGGAAGGTGAGTTTGGAATAGGTGATCAGATGTGCGGTCAGTTCTTCGTAGAGCTGATGTGAAAATTTCTGAGCGACGGGGTTGGCGGAGCCGTAGGTTCGATTCGACTTTGCAGTTTTGTCTAACAGCTTGAGGACACGCTTGATTGAGACGATCTCCGGATCTTCCGCGCCTCGTGCTGCAACGGCAGCCGCGAGCATCTCCTGGGCCGACGTGACGTTCGTGGACATAAGAGTAAGACCTACCGAGAGATCCAGTATTCGTCAAGAAAATCACCATTATTCGCTGTTGGGGGTGTGGAAGGGCTGCAGCCTGAGCGGCTTGTATGATATCAGAAGCATCGGTAGAATCGACCTACGCGATGAGTCGATCACCTCTCATGATCTGTTTTGGGGATAGCCTAACGGCGGGATTCCAGTCAGCGACAAGGGAGAATCCGACCGGACGAGACACTCCGTACGGACAGTTCCTCCCGTTGTATCTGGATGATGCGGTAGAGATTCGCGTCAGCGGGGTTTGTGGTGAACTGACAGGAGAGATGGTTGCCCGATTTGGGCGTGATGTCCTCGATCACCAGCCGAAGTATGTGCCTATCCTCGGCGGAACAAATGATCTCGGTTGGAATGCGTCACCGCAAGACATCATCAATAATCTCATTACGATGTATGAGCAAGTTTTAGGAATGGGGAGCTTGCCGATTCCCGTGACCGTTCCCTCCATTCGCGTGGAAGGTGCGGCGGAGAGCCGGGAGGGACAGGCGTGGGTCGCCGAGCACCTGGCTCGTCG
>JAMXAU010000043.1 GCA_024281365.1 Nitrospira sp. | reverse complement strand
CCTGGCGGACCACAACGTGATTCCCTAATGTGGACTCATGGCTCTGCCCGAAAGCAGAATGTCTCGCTCTCGGATTGTGTGCTACGGCTGAGTGCTGATGGAACTGCAAGAGCGCACGGCTCAGCTGAATCACCTACTGTGCATCTGCTCCAATCCTTGAAAACGTTTGGCCATCAGGCGGTGCTATCCTAAGATGGCTGGATGTCAGCCGATGCTGCGCGCGTTCTCTCGTCTCCGCTGGATAGCGAACATGCTGCCAGTGCTCTCGTTGAAACAGATACCGGACTGATCTGTCTTCTCATTCTTGCTCGATTTCATGATCTTCCTGCCGACGGCGCTCAGCTACGGCATCAGTTCGTCCAATCTGGACAGATGCTCTCCGATACGGATCTCCTTTGTGCCGCCAAACATCTCGGGTTAAAAGCTGGGTTAGTGAAGACGAAGTGGAACAAACTGCCCGGGACGCCCTTGCCGGCCATCGCCAAGCGAACGGACGGACGCTATTTCGTCGTCGCCAAACTCGAAGGGGAGAAGGTGCTGGTTCAGGACCCCATTGAAGGACGCCCCCTTGTGTTCGAACGACAACAGTTCGAAGAGACCTGGACTGAGGAGTTGTTGCTTTTCACGAAGCGGGCGAACGTTCGGCTGCAAGATCTGAAGTTTGACTTCACGTGGTTCATTCCTGCGATCGTCAAGTACCGCACGCTGTTCGGCGAAGTCCTGATTGCGTCATTTGTTCTTCAACTGTTCGCTCTACTGACGCCGCTCTTTACGCAGGTGGTCATCGATAAGGTGCTCGTACATAAGGGGTTTACCACGCTCCATGTGTTGGCGATCGGGATGATCACGCTTGCGATATTTGAGGCGCTCTTAGGCGGGCTTCGGACCTATCTGTTCGCCCATACGACGAATCGGATCGATGTCAGCCTCGGGGCTCAGCTTTTCCGCCATGTTCTGACGCTGCCTCTTTCCTATTTCGAAGCGAGGCGCATCGGCGATACGGTGGCACGGGTCAGGGAGTTGGAGCACATCCGCCAATTTCTGACCAGCCACTCGGTCACGGTGGTGCTTGATGTGCTCTTTACCGTCGTGTTTTTAGCCGTGATGTGGTTCTACAGTTCGACCCTCACGCTCGTGGTCATGGCGTCATTACCGATCTACGCGCTGTTGTCAGTGGCGATTACACCGGCGATCAGAGCTCGGTTGCATGAGAAGTTCAATCGGGGCGCGGAGAATCAAGCGTTCTTGGTGGAAGCTGTCAGCGGGATTCAAACCGTGAAGGCCATGGCAGTAGAACCGCCGCTTGTGCGGAAATGGGAAGAGCAGCTGGCCGGCTATGTGCAAGCGAGCTTCCGTGCGACGAGCGTGATGGCGATCGCGAGTCAATCCGCGACCTGCGTGCAAAAGGTCACCACGGTAGCTGTACTGTGGCTGGGCGCCTATCGCGTCATCGGCGGCGATCTCAGTATCGGCCAGTTGATCGCGTTCACCATGCTGGCGGCCCAAGTGACGGGACCAATTCTTCGGCTGGTGAATCTCTGGCAGGAATTTCAACAGGTCGGGATTTCAGTCGAGCGGTTAGGCGATGTGCTTAATACGCAGCCCGAGCCATCCTACAACCCGAACCGGACGACGCTGCCTCAGGTCACAGGGCACGTGCAATTTGACGAGGTGACCTTTCGGTATCGACCTGACGGGCCGGAGGTCGTTCGAAAACTGTCTTGTCGTATTCAGCCGGGGCAGATGATCGGGATCGTCGGCCGGTCCGGTTCAGGCAAAAGTACGATCGCGAAGCTCTTACAACGGCTGTATGTGCCGGAGCGGGGACGGATCCTTGTCGATGGCGTTGATCTTGTTCAGGTCGATCCGGCCTGGTTGCGAAGACAAGTGGGGGTCGTGTTGCAAGAGAACTTTCTCTTCAATGGTTCGGTGCGGAGCAATATTGCGCTGACCGATCCCGGTCTGTCGATGGAGCAGGTGATTCAGGCGGCGAAGCTGGCCGGCGCCCATGAGTTTATCCTGGAGTTATCGGACGGCTACGACACGGTGATCGGTGAGCGTGGCTGTACGTTATCGGGCGGGCAACGCCAGCGGATCGCCATCGCTCGGGCGGTGGTTGCGAACCCCCGTATTCTCATTTTCGATGAGGCGACCAGCGCATTGGACTACGAATCCGAAGCGGTGATCCAGCGGAACATGGCGGAGATTGCCAAGGGCCGAACGATTGTGATGATCGCCCATCGACTGAGTACGGTGCGGGCGGCTCATCATATCTACGTTGTGGAACGAGGCGAGATTGTCGAGCAGGGGTCGCATGACCATCTGCTCGGCATCGGCGGCGTATATGCGCGATTGCATGCTCATCAGGCCGGTGGCCAAAGGTGAAACGTAAGGAGTAAGGCGACAGCGGTTTCGTGTTGTGAGTTTCGGGTTTCGTGGTTGACGCAATGGGCTGTTTATGGTCACTCGTAACTTGAAACCAGAAACTCTGAAATGCAACTCTGAGGTCTCATGGCGTTCGGTGCGCTGTCACGACATTGGACGGTGTGGAAGGCCGCTTGGCAGGCTGAATCACGCCAGATGTCCGGCATGGTCGCTCCGAGTGGCCGTGCTGCCGAGTTTCTGCCGGCGGTCTTAGAAATCCAGCAAGTCCCTCCCTCGCCGATCGGTCGTGCGCTCATCTGGACGATCGCGGCAGCCTTCACTGCGGCGGTGTTGTGGGCCTCGTTCGGCCGGATCGACATTGTTGCGACCGCACAGGGCAAGATCATCCCCAGCGGCTACTCTAAGATTGTCCAACCCTATGAAAGCGGCGTGATCGCTGCCATTCATGTGCAGGATGGACAGGCGGTGAAGCAAGGGGATCTGCTGATCGAGTTGGATGCGACGCTCCATCGCGCCGATCGCGATCGGGCCTCGCATGAACAGCAGGCAGCGAATGTGGACGCTGCTCGGCTACGGGCTCTCATTAAAGGCCAGCCCACATTCGATGCTCCGGCTGATGCCGATCGAGCACATGTCCTGTTGCAGCAACAGTTGTTGCGTGACCAACTCGCGGAGTACCAGGCCAACGTTGCCGCAGCCCAGCATCTTATCGATCAACGCCAGGCTGCGGTCGAGCAAACCAAAGAAAATATTGTCCGCTTAGAGGCGACGGTGCCGATGGAGGTGGAGCGGGCTGAAGCGTACAAGAAGTTGCTGGAACATGAAGCCGTGACCAAAATGGATTTTCTCCAAGCCGAAGGGCAGCGGATCGACAAGGCTCAGGAATTGGCCGCACAGAAAAAGAAGTTGGCCCAAGATCGGGCGGCACTCGCAGAGGCGGAACAACACTATCGCGCCATGGTGTCGGAATTCCAACAGAACAAGCAGGCTGAGTTGTCGGTGTTGGAAACCAAGGCGGCCTCGCTCTCGCAAGAGGTGACGAAGGCAGGTCAAAAAGCCGGTCTGCAGCGGCTGATGTCCCCGATTGACGGAGTGGTGCAACAGCTCGCCGTTCATACCGTCGGCGGTGTCGTGACGCCGGCTCAGCAGTTGCTCATTGTCGTGCCGCGTGAACATCCCGTAGAAGTCGAGGCGCAGGTAGAAAATAAGGATATCGGGTTTGTGAAGGAAGGGCAGTCGGTGGAGGTCAAGATCGAAACGTTTCCGTTCACCTTATACGGAACGATTCCAGGCCATGTCTTGACCGTGTCTCATGATGCCGCGCCTCTTGAAAAGGTCGGACTTGTCTACCTCACGAGAGTCAGTCTGGACCGATCGACGGTCCACGTCGACGGCAATCGGATGAACCTATCTCCGGGTATGGCGGTCACGGTTGAGATCAAGACCGGCCGGCGACGGATCATCGAGTATGTGCTGAGCCCCTTGCTCAAATCGGCACAGGAGAGTCTGAGGGAGCGATAAGCAAGAGCGCCAAACGTGAGGCGTCAGGGGTGAGGGGAGGAAGTGAAGCGTGAAACGTGAGAGGTGAACGGTGAAAGGGCAGAGGAGGGTGCAGGGGAAACCGTGTTTCGGTGAGCGACGTGGAGTGGTGGCCGTCGTCATGCTCGCCCTTGTGGCCACGACGAGTCCGGCTTGGGGGAGGGATGAGGGAACTTCAGATCAATCGATCCCGTTGCCGACCCTCTCGTTGACATTGCGCGAAGCCTTGTCGGCCGCTGCCGACAATAATCCAGACATCCTGTTGCACAAGGAGCGGGTTCAAGAAGCGAAAGGCCGGGTGCAGACGCAGTTGGGAGCCTTGTTGCCCAATCTGTCCGCCGATGTTCGGCAGAGCAGGCGGACGCAATTTCTCGGGACCATCGGTCTGTCTCCCGTGCGCACCGATCCCTTCAGCATTTTCGATGCCCGGATCAGTGCGACGCAAAATCTGTTCAGTCTCAGCTTGATTCAGCGGTGGCGGGCTTCGCGAGAATCATTACATATGACTGAACAGGAGGCGGAAGCCAAGAAGTTCGATACGATGGCCAGCGTGGCCTTGGCCTACATGGAAGGGCTGAAAGCCATGGCCTTGATCAAGGCGCATGAGTCGAATCAGCAGATCATGAAGGAGTTACTTGGAACGATTCGACAACGACAGCGTGGAGGCCTGGCCACCGGGCTCGATATTGCGCGGCTGGAAGCCCAACTGGCGGCGGAGCGGCAGCAGAGTTCCTCGGCAGGGTACGAGCTCGACCATGCCAAATTGAGCCTGATCAATCTACTCGCATTACCGACGACCACTGCTGTGGTGCTCACCGATCAGTGGCTCACGGATGTGCCGGAGATTCCACTGTCGCAGAAGGCTGTCGAGGACGCGCTCGGTCAACGTCCCGAGGTGCAGGCGCAATACACCCGCGTCCGTGCGTCCGAATTGATGTATGCCTCGATGACGGGGGAACGGGTGCCGTCACTGGTGGCACAGGGCGACTACGGGCTGGTGGGCAATCGCTGGACTAATACCCTCGATACCTACAGCATGGCGCTCATCCTTCAGATTCCCATCTTCGACGGCGCGCAACGTGAAGGGCGTATCGCGCAAGCACGAAGTCAGTGGCAGCAAGAGGCACTCCGGATGAAGTCAGTGCTCAACCAGGTTACCATGGAGGTTCATGATGCACTGGCGTCGCTGACGGCGGCGAAAGAACAGGTGGGGATCGCTCAAGCCGGTCTTCAGATGGCGACGAAGGAGCTCGATCTGGCCCGGGAACGCTATGCCGTCATCACCTCCGCCAGCCACTTTGAGTTGACGAATGGACTCTTGGCTGTCGCTCGCGCAAGAGAAAACCTCGCCAACGCCCTCTTTCAACTCAATGCCGCCCGTGTCAGTCTGGCCCGCTCGACCGGAAGTCTGCAGACATTGAATTAGCCGATCCCTATCTGATTGTCGGCTCTGTATGGAGACGGATGTGAGGGGCCTGATGCGCGGTTGCGGAAGATTCCATTTCTGAAGGCATCGTCAAGATCTGCTTCTGGTGGCTCCTGGTCTTCGCCCGGTAGTGATAGCTGTGTCTTGATTGATCAACCTCCCAAGGAGGATAATTTGAAGCAAAGGGGTGGTTTATGTCTGTATCCCGAGTTCGAGCGGGGATTCTTGCCGCCGGCATCGCCGCGCTGCTCCTCCATTTTCCTACTGAGGTCGCACGGCATGTTCTGTCGCTTGTCCCTCATCAACTATCGACACCCTTCGAGCTGGAGAGTCTTGCGTCGTTAGCACCTGGAACGGTCAGCGATTTCTCACCTCGAGATTCCGATGAATCAGTGTGGAAGGCCGTGCTCACTCGAGTGTTTGGCATGGCGCTGATCGGAGTGCCGGTTTGGTATTTCCTGCAACGTCGAGAACGCGAGGAAGAGCTTCAGCGGCTCGATAAAGGCTGGGCCGCACGCTTACATGCGCGTAGCGAAGAGTTAATGGCTGTCAATAACGCGCTCGTCAGTGAGGTCTCGAAGCGAATTGATACGGAACAGTCTCTGGAAGCCAACCGGCGGGATCTTCGCCTGCTTGCGTCCCAACTGCTTCGCCTTCAAGAAGAGGAACGACGGCGAATCTCGCGTGATCTGCACGACGATATCAATCAACGTCTGGCGCTCTTGTCGATCGACGTTGAAATGTTGGAACGGCAGCTCTCACACGCGGCCGTCGGTACTGTCCGTACGATCCGGAGTATTCAGGATCGTATTGGCGAACTATCCGAAGGTGTGCGCCGTCTCGCCTATCAGTTTCATCCGTCCATTCTGGATGATTTGGGCTTGTCCATCGCGCTCCGTCGCCTCATCGATGATTTTCAGGCCCGTACCGGTCTCGAGGCCCGGTTCATCAGCAAAGACATCCCGCAGCACCTGGCGCAGGACGTGGTCACGTGCTTGTACCGTGTGACCCAGGAAGGGTTGGCAAACATTGCTCGTCATGCCAGGGCAAACACCGTGCAGGTTGAGCTGATGCGAGTGCGAGACGGACTGCAACTTATGATACGGGACGATGGAGTTGGATTTGACGTGAATCATGACGGCGGTCGGCGAGGAAGCCTCGGGTTGTTGAGTATGAAGGAACGGGTCTCCTTAGTTGCCGGGTCTTTCACGATAGACTCGACACCGGGTGAAGGCACACTGATCTGTGCCTGGGTGCCGTTCAAACAGGAGCGTGCATGAGCAAGCCTCGGGTATTGTTAGCCGATGATCATGGCTTAGTCCTGGAAGGATTCAAAAAGCTGCTCGAAGAGCATTGTCAGGTCGTAGGTTCCGTAGAAGATGGTCGGGCATTACTTGACGCGGCGAAGCGTTTGCAGCCGGACATTGTGGTTTTGGATATTTCCATGCCCAAACTGAATGGCCTTGATGCAGCGCGTCGGTTGCGAAAGATGGTTCCCCAACCACGATTGATTTTTGTGACGGTTCATGCGGATCAGGACTATGTCACTCAAGCCTTCAAGGCTGGCGCCTCAGCCTATCTGCTGAAACGGTCGGCGGGATCCGAGCTATTACAAGCCATTGATGCGGTGAAGAACGACAATTATTACATCACGTCGTTGATTGCCAAGGATCTGGTCCAAGCCGCAATCGCCGACACGGCGTCGGAGGCCGGCGGCCAGGACCGTTTGCCGATACGCCAGCGAGAGATCTTACAGTTGGTGGCTGAGGGGTTGACGCTCAAGGAAATCGCGTCAACCCTTGGTCTCTCTCCCAAGACGGTCGAGTATCACAAGGCCAAGCTGATGGAGCAGCTTGGTCTCCATACCACCGCTGAACTGACAAAGTACGCGCTTGCCCACGGTCTCACGCCCTCCTCCGAGTAACAGCCTATCTGGCTTGATTTCTTCTCTCATCTCTTCCAAGGGAATTTCCCTTGCGACTTTAGGCATGTGCCTCATGGCACAGGCCCTGGGGTCTTGCTACATCTAAGGGTAGGCTGACGATGGGTCCTAGGAAAGGAGGTTTGTGGTGGCACCATATGGAGGAGACCTGAGGTTGTGGTGATGTTGACACTTCGGATCGGGTCTTCGTCAATCGACATGCCATCTGGAACGTATCGGCCTACAGGTGCAAATGATCAAACGAGGAGGTCACATCATGGCAGCATCAAGTGAGCGGGGCTATGACGTCTCGCAGTGGTACGATTCGAAGCCGGTGAAGATCGGCTGGTTTGCGATGTTGGCGATCGGGGTATTTTGGTGGTGTATCAGCGACCTTCGGGTATTCGCACGGGCTGGATTCGATGACCCCGGAGTTCGAGTCGGTATGGATGGGGCTGTGGCGGTTTAACATTGTGGCCAACGCCCTCTTCTTTGCCGTCTCGATCGGGTGGATCTGGGTGACGCGGGGATTGGAACCTGGCGAACCTGGACCGAAGTTGGAGCTGAAGCGGTACTTTTACTGGATGGGGTGGTTGGTATGCTACATCTGGGCGTGTACTACGCGGGCAGCTACACGTTGGAGCAGGATGCGGCATGGCACCAAGTGATCATCCGGGACACGAGCTTTACGGCGAGCCACATTGTGGCGTTCTACGGGACGTTCCCGCTGTATATTACGTGCGGCGTGTCGAGCTACCTGTATGCGCAGACGCGGTTGCCGCTGTATAGCCAGGCGACGTCGTTCCCGTTGGTGGCGGCGGTGGTGGGGCCGATGTTCATTCTGCCGAACGTGGGGCTCAACGAGTGGGGCCATGCGTTCTGGTTTGTGGATGAAGCTGTTTGCCGCACCGTTGCACTGGGGCTTCGCGACGTTGGGCTGGTGCGGGTTGTTCGGCGCGGCGGGGGGCGTAGCGGCGCAGATCGTGAGCCGGATGTCGAATCTGGCGGACGTGATCTGGAACAACGCGCCGAAGAGCATTTTGGATCCGTTCCCGGCCCAGGTGGCGAAGGCCAAGAGCGTGTACTAAGTGGATCGAGGGCCTATACGACATGACTGGAGGTTCATACAGAGTCGGTAGGCAACGCAGAGGCTGGTAAGAAGCGGCGGGCTCGGTCGTTCGAGCTCGCCGTCTCGGCCGGCAGGGCGGCGGATGTCAGAGATGAGAATCTGAGCGCCACGGACCGCTTCACGTTGCGTGGACGCGGTTCACGTCGATCGGCCCTCTGTCGAGGCGAACCTATAGTGGAGGCCACAGGTGAACAACAAGACACAAAAACTCGTGTTTGGGATGCTGGTCGGGCTAAGCATGCTCTTCCTCCTCAACCTCTGGAGTGCGCCTACGCGTGCAGTCATATCGGAAGAGGTTATTTTCAGTGAGTTCATGGCGAAACTCGACCGAGGCGATATCGAGAAGGTGATTGTGCAAGGACATCGTCTGAGCGGCATATTAAAAGATAATTCCCAGCTTCGAACCTATATGACGGACTATCCTGATCTTGTTCAGGAGTTGCGGGAGAAGCATGTTCAGATTGAGGTCAAACCAGCAGGTGAAAGCCCTTGGTATATGACGATGCTCATGACCTGGGGGCCGTTCGTGCTCTTTCTCGGCCTGTGGGTATTCCTCATGCGCCGGATGCAGACTGGGAATGCGGCGATGTCTCTCGCAAAGAGCAAAGCCCGCATGCAGACGGATGAGCGGAAAAAAGTGACGTTTTCGGATGTGGCGGGCATCGATGAAGTGAAAGAGGAGGTGCAGGAGACGGTTGAGTTTTTGAAGAACCCGCGAAAGTTCCAGAAACTCGGTGGACGCATTCCCAAGGGAGTCTTGGTCGTGGGGCCGCCTGGAACGGGGAAGACATTATTGGCCAAGGCGATTGCCGGCGAGGCGGGCGTCCCGTTCTTCAGTATCAGTGGGTCGGATTTCGTCGAAATGTTCGTGGGGGTTGGGGCCTCTCGCGTTCGCACCTTGTTCGAAGACGCAAAGAAGCATGCACCCTGTATCGTTTTTATCGATGAGATCGACGCCGTCGGACGGTCTCGAGGTGCGGGGCTCGGCGGTGGGAACGATGAACGTGAGCAAACGCTCAATCAGTTGCTGGTCGAAATGGACGGATTCGACACGACGGAGGGTGTCATTTTGGTGGCAGCCACCAATCGGCCTGATGTGCTCGACCCGGCTCTCCTCAGACCGGGGCGATTCGATCGGCAGGTGACGGTGAATCATCCGGACCTTCGAGGCCGTTCGGAAATCCTGAAGGTGCACACGAAGAAAGTCCCGATGGCAGCGAACGTCGAGCTGGAAAAGATTGCACGAGGCACTCCCGGTTTTTCAGGTGCGGAGTTGGAAAATCTCGTCAATGAGGCGGCGCTGTGGGCGGCTCGTCAGAATAAGCATGAAGTCGGAATCGCGGACTTCGAAATGGCCAAAGACAAGATTATGATGGGCACCGAGCGCAAGAGCATGATGCTCACGGACGAGGAAAAGCGGATCACCGCCTATCATGAGGCGGGTCATGCGTTAGTGGCCACGGTACTGCCGGGCACCGATCCGGTTCACAAGGTGTCGATTATTCCAAGAGGCCGCGCATTGGGAGTCACCATGCAGCTGCCCACCGACGACCGCCACAATCATTCCAAAGAGTTCTTGTACAACACGCTGGCGATTCTCATGGGCGGTAGAGTCGCCGAAGAACTGGTGTTCAACCATGTCACAACCGGTGCGGGGAACGATTTAGAACGGGCGACGGATCTCGCGCGTAAAATGGTCTGCGAATGGGGTATGAGTGAAAAGCTTGGGCCGCTGGCGTTCGGGCAGAAAGAGGAGTCGATGTTTCTGGGGCGCTCCTTCGGGGGTACGCGTGCTATCAGTAATGAAATGGCGTTGGAGATCGATCTAGAAATCAAACGCCTCATCACAGAAAACTACGAGCGGAGCAAGCATATCTTGACCGAACACAGGGTGACCTTGGAAGCACTGGCGGATGCGCTCTTGGAAAAAGAAACACTGGAGGCATGGGAAATTAAGGCGATTCTTCCGCAGTCGTCTCAACAGGTTTCAGCCTAACTGCAGTGGGGATCACTACTTCGATTGTCACTACCGACCTGCCGATCTGATAAGCCTGGCTGTGGGCATGCTGCAGCCAGGCGGCCTTCTCTTCTAGCAGCTGCTTCTGATTCGCTGTCCGGTTGTCGGACACGCGATTCGTTGAAGAAACAACGATTGATTGCCCTTTCATGGCGTTGCGGTACGATACGTCATCCCAGGTGTCTCTGAACTATGCTGTCCTGGGCCATTCATGAGCGTTTCTACCACAACCGCTACTATGCTGCTGCAACAATACGGCGCGAGTTTCATGTTTGAGGTTTCAGCTTTCATGTTGTGAGAAACTTGGAAGGCGAAACATGAAACCGTTGGCCGCGACGTTTCACTGGATGCGCTATCCAAGTGGTTTCGTGTTGAATCGTCATGATGGCATTGACTTGATGTAACCCTTCACGCACACTCCCGGCATGTACGATCAGTCTGAAAGCGACCTCTTACGGATGTTGGCCGATCGGGCCGGCATTGCAGGGGACTACTACGACATTGCCGGCACCCAGCATGTGACGACGGAGGAGACCCGGCGCGCCATCCTCGCCGCCATGACTATGCGGGTATCCAATCGTGACGAGCTTGTGGCGGAACTTGAGGCATGGGATGACCGCTGGTGGTTACGAGGGTGTGAACCGGTCCATGTGTTGCGAGTGGGACGTTCGGCGGGAACCTGGTCGCTGTATCTACCCTGTGAACGTTCGGATGAGTCGAATTTATCTGTCAAATGGACCGTCACGGCAGAACAGGGGGAAGTCCAATATGAACAGGTGGAGGGGCCAAGCCTCACGGTTGAAGAAACTCGCACGGTACAGGGGCACCGGTTTGTGCGGATCGCAGTGGCCTTTCCACAAGATCTGCCGCTTGGGTACTACACACTGAACGCCCAAGTCAAGGGAGGCAGCACGAACACGGAGGCCACATCCCGCCTCATCGTGGCACCGGAACGCTGTTATATTCCCGATCAGTTGCAGCAGGGCATGCGATGGTGGGGGATCGCTCTGCAACTCTATTCATTGCGGAGCCATCACAATTGGGGAGTCGGGGATTTCCGGGACCTCGGCGCCGTCATCGACTGGGCCGGTAAACAGCTGGGTGCCGCGGTGATCGGGATCAATCCGCTCCATGCGCTCAAGAACACGAAACCCTATCACATCAGCCCCTATTCACCCACCAGCCGGCTCTTTCTGAATGACCTGTATATCGATGTGACTCAAGTGGCTGAATGTTGGACGGACGCTGAGGTGCAAGTCCGATTGGCCGATCCCTCCGTTCGCGCTCGGATCGAGGCGGCGCGGCAAAGCGAGTTTGTGGATTATGATGCGGTGCAGTCGGTCAAGCGGGAGATTCTCGAACTGTGTTATCGGGCGTTTGTACGCGACAATTTCGACGGGGTCGAACCGGCGTTGTATCCGACGACCGATCGAGGGAGAAGCTTTCAGGACTTCACGGAGCGAGAGGGTGAGTCGCTCGTACGGTATGCGCTGTTTCAAGCGTTGGAAGAAGCGCACCGGTCTTCTCAGTCCCCTTCAGTTGTTTGGGAGGACTGGCCCGAGCCCTATCGCACGCCGACGTCGGAAGAGGTGGGAGCGTTTCGCCGCCACCATATGCATCGGGTGCGGTTTTTTCAATACCTGCAATGGCTGGCAGCGGAGCAATTGCGTGCCTTGGTCACGCGGACACATGATGCGGGGATGCCGATCGGCCTGTATCATGACTTTGCCTTGGGTAGTGATCGCTACGGCGCCGATGGGTGGCTGAATCAAGAAGTTCTGGCCTTCAACGCCGATTGTGGGGCCCCGCCCGATGCCTTCGCGCCCGAAGGACAGAACTGGGGATTTTCCCCGCTCGACCCCGTTCGACTGCGTGCGACCGGGTACCGGTATTTTAGTGCGTTGCTCCGTAACAATCTCCGCTATGGAGGTGCGATACGGATCGACCATGTCATGGCGCTGTTTCGCCTGTTTTGGATTCCCCGTGGACTTCCGCCTGCAATGGGAACGTATGTGTACTATCATGACGACGAATTGCTGGCGATTCTGGCGCTGGAGAGCGTACGGGCTCAAGCACTTGTAATTGGCGAAGATCTGGGCACCGTTCCCGATTGGGTGCGTGAACGACTCGGACCCGCCGGAGTCTTATCCTACCGAGTCTTCTATTTCGAGCGAGAACATTGGGGAGGATGGAAGCCTCCGGCTCACTATCCTGCGCAATCGCTTGCGGTGGCCACGACACACGATCTCCCGACGCTGGTGGGATATTGGGAAGGTGCGGATATCGACACACGATCCGCGCTGGGCTTGTTTCCTTCGGAGGAGGCGCGTCAAGCGATGTGGGCGGAACGGCAGCGAGAGAAGAGCGGGATCCTCGCGGCCTTGAAGTCGGACGGGCTCCTGCCTTCATGGGTTTCCGATGATCCGGTCTATACCCCGACCATGACGCCCGAATTGGTGGACTGTATCCATCAGTATCTGGCCAGGAGCCCTGCCTGGATGGTCTTGACCAATCTCGAAGACATGATCGGTACCCGCCTCCAGACGAATCTTCCTGGGACGGTGGACCAGCATCCGAACTGGTGTCGGAAGTTGAGTGCGACGGTGGAGGATTTGACGCAAGACTCTCGTCCTGAACGGCTGGCAGCCTTGTTGCGTTTGACCCGCCCTCTTGTGTAAGTAGTACCGGTAAGAAATCCTCACGGTCGTGATACGCTCAATGCAGAGACGGTGATCCTGTCAGACAGGGCAAAGCAATGGCAGCCATGACGCATCGGGACCGCTTCGTACTGGCCATCGCCGCAGCCTGTTTTCTGATCATCCTGATCATCGAGCAGTTTGCTCCGGCCAATGTCGTCGTGGCCTACGGATACGTGGTGCCGATTTTGCTGGTTGCGACCTTTCGGAATCGCACGATGATGCTCGTCACCGTCTTGGCCTGTGTGGTCGCGACCTATTCAGGTCTGCTCCAACCCACCAAGCCCGGGCGATTCCAAGCGGCGCTGATCAATCGAAGCGTCGTCGTCAGTGTCTTGTTGCTGGTCGCGTATCTCGGCATGAGTTGGGAAGAGCGGAAGGCGAGAGAGGAGGCGGCGCGAGCAGCGTTGGCCAATGAAACGGAGAGTCTGCTCAAGGCCAATACGCAACTGGTGCAGGCGAAGGATCAACTGAATCGGTCTGAACGACTGGCGGCGGTCGGACAGCTGGTGGCCTCCGTGGCGCATGAAGTCGGCACGCCGCTTCACTCGATTGCCTGGCATGTGCAGGCCTTGGCTGAAGAACCTGGTGTGACCCCTGAGATGAAGAAGCGGGTGGCTGTCATTGATGAGCAGCTGTCGCGAGTGGTGCGTATCATCCAGGACCTGCTGTCCTCGACCCGTCCCCGTCAACCGGAACCGGAATGGCGTTCAGTCGAAGAAGTGGTGAGTCCTTCAGCGGTATTGATGGAGCCGGCGTTTCATGAAAAAGGCCTCACGTTGACGGTTGAGATTCCCAAAGCTCTTCCGTTCGTATGGGCGGACAAGGAAAAGATTCATCAAGTACTCGTGAATGTGTTGGCGAATGCACTCGCCGCAACCCCTGCACAAGGGACGGTGACCGTGACAGCGGGATGTCGCGAGGCGTCAGTCGACGAGCTCGAGCGCGGTCGACTCGTAGCAGACGGCATGTCTGCGATGGTACTGACAATCGTGGTACAGGATACGGGGTGCGGAATGCCGGCAGCCGATCTGGACAAGGCGTTCGAGCCGTTTTTTACCACCAAGGCGGTTGGTAAAGGGACTGGTTTGGGGCTATTCTTAAGCCGCGAATCAGTCGTGGCCCATGGCGGGAGCCTGGTGCTCAGCAGTGTGATCGGGCAGGGCACGACCGTGACAATGACGTTACCGGCGATGCGACGTGACCCTGGCCTCGTGAAGGAAGCAACATGATGTACTCGGTGACGATCCTGGTGCCGATGACGACGCGGGTGCCCCTGAGCCGCCGGCAGAAGCACTCGGAAAAGAATGCGATCAGATTGTCAGGTTTGCTTCGGAGTGAGATCGGGCAGGGCACGACCGTGACGATAACGTTACCGGCGATGCGACGTGACCCTGGTCGAGTGAAGGAGGAGGCATAATGCAGTCTGCGACGATTCTGGTGGCCGATGATGATGCGGTGGCCCGTGAGCTGTTGGCGGAAGCGCTCAGGAAGGAAGGCTATCAGGTCGAGGCGTTTGCGAGCGGGGAAGAGGTGATCGCCAGGGGGCGCGAGGGGCGAGTCGATCTGGTGTTGACCGATATTCGTATGGGGGCAGTGGATGGGCTCACGGTGTTACGGGGAGTTCAAGCGGGTGAGTCCGAATACGGCGGTGGTGGTGCTGACGGCGTTCGGTTCGCTGGAAGGGGCGATTGAGGCGATCAAGCAAGGGGCCTACGGTCACCTCGGCGAAACCGTTTAAGCGGGAAGATATCAAACTGGTCGTCAAGCGGGCACTGGATCACTGTCGGTTGATTCGCGAGAATGCGCGGTTCCGAGAAGAATTGAAAAGCAAGGGCGAAGTGGTCCCCGTTGGTAGGAAGCAGCACGGCGATGTTGGAGGTGTACAAACTGGTCGCCCGTGTGGCGGAGAGCAAGAGCACCGTGTTGTTGCAGGGAGAAAGCGGGACAGGCAAAGAATGATCGCCCGCGCGATTCATACGAATGGTCCTCGACGGGATAAGCCGTTCATCCCCGTCAATTGCGGCGCCTTACCGGATACGTTGCTGGAGTCGGAAATGTTCGGATACGAAAGGTGCGTTCACCGGGGCCGCAGGGACGAAATGAGAAGGTCGGACTGTTCGAATCGGCCAACGGGGAACGCTGTTTCTGTCGATGAAATCGGTGAATCGAAGGACAGTCGTTGCAAGTGAAATTATTACGGGTGATGCAAGATCAAGAAGTGCGGCGGGTCGGGAGCACGACATCCACCAAAGTCGATGTCCGGGATCATTGCCGCGACCAATCGCGATCTGGAACAGTTGGTGAAGGAAGGAAAGTTCCGGGACGATATGTTCTACCGCCTTAAAGTGGTGCCGATCACCTTGCCGTCGTTCGTTGGCGGAACGCCGGGAGGACATTCCGAATGCTGGTGCATCACTTTCTGCAAAAGTGTGCCACGGGAGCGGCGCATGTGGTCCGGGGGGGTCCTGCCGGAAAACCATGACGCTGTTGACCCAGTATCGCTGGCCGGGCAACGTGCGTGAGTTGGAGAATGCGATTGAACGGGCGGTATCGTTGAGTCACGGCCCCATGTTGACCCCTGAAGGATTTGCCGGAAGTGCATCGGCAGGGAACATCCACGGAAGAAGCGAGTCTTGTTCCAGGCGATCCGCTGGATGATGCCTATCTGACACTCGAGGAAGTTGAGAAACGGCATCTGATTCGCGTGCTCAAGGAAACAAAGGGCAATAAGGTGAAGGCTGCAAAGATCTTGGGGATCGATAACACGCACCCTCTATCGGATGGCCGAACGGTTTGGTCTGGATCTTGGCGAAGAACTGGAGGGAGCAGAGAAAGAACCGATCGGACCGGGTGGAACTTCCTGATGGAGGAGTCGGGACGCATGACGAGGCCGTCACGTGAGGCAAAAAGAAAACGCCACGACCGTCAGGCCGTGGCGTTCTTCAATGCAAGCGGCAAGGCGCGATTATTTTGCGCCGTAAAATGTATCCGTTGTGTAAGTGGTCGGACGATTTTCAACTCATTCTTGATTAAGCGCAGTTTATTGTGTGCACTGTGTGGGACCTGGGGGGCAGTTGGACCCCAGCTATCAAACATTGTTTGCTTGCCTTCAGACGAGACTTGTAGACGGAGGCGAGAGCTCTGATCGGTCTCCGCCGTCACGGACGCTTCAGCCTGGCTTCTGACAAACCCAAACCGTCCTCTCACGAGCCAATCCCAGACGCTCGGTTGTTCACCCTGTAGCCTGTCTTGAGTTGAGACCCATCCTTCCAGTCCACACAGCAGTAGTCATCATCGGCCAACACTTTTGTCACAGCGGCTTTGACCCGGTCTGCCGAGACAGGCAACGTGACTTCAACGACATCAGGCTCCACGGGGTGCTGAACACCGGCACATCCAAACGTGACGGCGGTGAGGGCGACAATGGCGAGGTAGTCCATTCGGATCATTTTGTTCTGGCCTCCTTCAGACGGTAGACAAGGTGAGTATCAGTCTGCGTCACTCCTTCGATACTATGGATCCGACTCAGTACAAGCTGAGTCAAGGCGTCTTGATCGGGGATCTGTGCAATCGCGATAATATCCGGATTTCCCCAACAGGGATCAATCGTTTTGATCTCTTTAATTTCTCCAAGCGTTTTCACAACCGCAGATGTCATTCCCGGCATGACATTGATCAGAACGTATGCCCGATCCGATGCGCTGTGATCCCCAGGTTCAGGTCCATGGATTGTATACGGAACTGAACCGGAAGAGGGCTGCTTTATAGCAAAGCCGGTTTGCCCTGTCAATACGGGCTTGCGGGGCGATGTTTTGGGGGATGAGGCGGTAGACGGGATGGATTTGAGGTTTGGTTTTGCCATGGTCTCACTTTGGCGCAACAAGCACCTCGATCCGGCAGTGCTCGCTGACGCTGGTTAAGGTGGTTTCGAGCCGTTTGGGGCTGCCGATACGGCCTTCCGGATCGTACACAAAGCAAAAGAGAGTGGAGCAGCGACCTTGGGTCCGATAATGCGCAGCATCCGCCAGGACCTGGTCCGTCAGTTCTTTGGTCGTCAGGCCTGGTCCGGTTTTCTTCGCGACGATGGCGATCTGATCCCGATTGACCAACAGGGTCGTCCGGGAGGCGCCTTCTGTGTAGGGCGGGATCCATTCATCGGTCGCAACCTCATCGAATTCCACTTTCAATAGGGCACACAACAGATCCTGTAAGTCGTACTCGTCATCGACTTCAATAGTTGGCCGATAGTCCTTTCGAAGTCGGAGATGGCGGGCGACCGAGTGGAACCGCTGGCAGACTTTCCGGATGAGCGCAAGGGGGTCATGATCACGTACGGTTTCGGGCATGGGTGGCATGCTCAGGGTCATCGATGGGTTGTCTGACACGGGAGTGGGCGGAGTCGCTCTCATGGGAGGTGACGCTTGTGGGCTTATCTCGGGAGCCGGAGCGTCGATGTGCGGAGGAGGCAAGGAGGAGGATGCTGGTGGAGCCGCTAGGGATGTGGTTGGTGCCTGTGCTGTGTCCACTCGCCTTTCAATGGATGAGGGGATGGGAGGAGGGGAGGGCGATGAAGCCTTTGGGAGAAGCGAAGGTGTAGTAGAGGCGGCTGTTTGATGAACCGGGGGGGCGATCGTCGCAGGGGGCGGCGTTGGCGTTGGTGGGGGAACGGGTACGGACGTGACAGGAGGTGTTGGTATCGCTGGTTCGAGAACAATCGGTGGTGCTGATGCCAGGGCAGTGAAAGTCGCTGTTGGATGTTCAGTGGGAGCAGAACTGGGAGCCGGCGTTGGAGGAGTCTGGATGAGACTCGGTCCTGGGGCTGGAGGTTGAGCTGTCGGCTCGATCGTCGATGGGGGTGGTGCCGTCGGAGCACTGGGAGGCATAGAAGACCCCACGTCTGGCGTTGGGACGGCCGCGGCTGGTGCGGGTGGTTGTGTATGCGTAGTCTCTGGCGTCGGTGCCGGCGCTGAAACGAGTTCCAACTGTGCCGCGGGGCGAGGAGTTGGTTTCGATGCGGAGTCGGTCGTGGCCGTCGGTTTCAGTCCGTGTAGTTCAAGCTTTCGATCCTGCAGGGTCTGAATCAATCCCTTGATGACGACGAGGCTCTGGGCTATCTCCCCCTTGTCTCCGGTACGAATTTTGAAGTTCCGGTACGTTTGGTATTCCTGTGATCGTTCTCCGAATGTCTGGCGCAAACACTCCCGAAACTTCAGCTCGGCCTTGCTGCGGGCGGCATCACGGTAGGGAAAGCCGTCTTGGCTGAGGTCATGGATGGCCGCTAGAAGTTCCTGAAATTTATTGATGCCGAGGGAGAGCTCTTCCAGAAGGTCGGTCTTGGGTCGCGGGCGTTGCTGTTCCCCTGCGCGTGCTCGTGCCATAGTCGTGAAAAAAGTCTAACTGAGGGGCACGAACCGAGCAAGAAAACAACGGGTTTGCGCTGATGGTCCCGGCGTACGGTGTGATGATCTCGGATGCCACAGTCAGGATGGTTCGTGACCCAGCGACCAGTGTCGAGGCGAAGGGTTTCACGTTGCAGGTTTCATGTCAGGTTTTTGGTTCTTGCCTAACTTGAAACGGTAAACATGGAACCTGAAACTCTGGGTCGAAGGAACGAGCGACGGATATGGTTGCAGCGGTATATCAGTGGTTGCAGCAGAAGCCTTCATGCATGATGTGGGTTCGGGTATCGGCGAATGGCGATCGCTTACCGAGGATTTGCAGCGACAAAGTCGTCGGTGAAGTCTTTGATCAGAGGTTCAACGGCATCCGTGACGATTTGACTGAGGTTCTCTTGCCGCACCATTCCAATCACACTGGCCGACCACGTGGTGCCCCAGGTTTTCTTGTTTTTCATTGAGAGCAACCCGACAAGTTGCTTGAGATCCACCGTGACCGTATAGGCATACAACCCAAGCTCTTCCTTGAGCGTGTTGACGTTGATGTAGAGATACGGTGATGAGCCTGAACGTGTGCGGTCAGTGAGGAGTCGGATGCCCTTTGAGCGAAGGGCTTGCTCGACCGTTGAGCGGATCGCCTCGTGGGAGAGCCCATCAGTCGAAGCATCGGGACTCACCTCCTCGATGACCAGCCCCAGTCCGATTATGCCCCGTAGCGATTCCCGGCTTCCGGAATCAAGTGCGTAAACGACACCGATGTTCCCCCACAGTAGGATTCCGATAAGCAGCTGCAGCACGTACCGCATAGGTCCTCCAGATAGCTGATAGATAGGAGCATCTTACTCGAATTTGTTCGCGATTCCCACTGTGGCGTACAGGCGTACAGCAGTCAGTACGCGAACGCACATCATCCCTCATCGCGAACAACCGGGAGCCTGGAAGAAGAAAAGTCGGTAAACGGGATGCTCCATGCGGCGCGAAGTCTGTATTTGAATGTGTGAAGTCCGCTGGTGTAGCTTGATCGATCTCGCTTGGCCTACCTTCGCAAGGGTGGGCCCAGGCTCACGTGAAGACAACAGGGTGTGGCCGGAACCAGTCCGGATTGAATTGACGAGGTCATCATGCAAGCAGAAGTGCAGCACGTCCATGTCAGCAATGTTGACGAGGCAGTCGAGCAACCCAGTCAGGCGCAAGCCGCCCAACGAGTCTATTCGCAGTTTGAGAAGCCGACGGGCCTGAGGGGACGGGTGGCCGGGTGGGGCATGGCACATCGACGATCGAACCGAGAACGAAATGCGTGGGCCGTGTCGTTGTTGGAGCTGCAGCCCACGGATCGTGTGCTGGAAATCGGTTTTGGACCCGGTCTCGCCATTGCACTCATGAGCGAGGTGGTGACCGGCGGGCACGTCGTGGGCATTGATCATTCGGAAGTGATGCTTCAGCAGGCGACGAAGCGCAACGCCTCAGCGATCGGGCAAGGCCGAGTCCAGTTATTGCTGGCTTCAGCGTCCGAGCTCCCTGCCGGCCATGACCAGTATGATAAGTGTCTCATGGTCAACGTCTTCCACTGTTGGGATAAGCCTGACGAGGTGCTGAGACGAGTGCAGTGGCAGATGAATCCCGGAGGAAAGATCGTGATTGCGTTTCAGCCCTCTGTGCAGGGCCCCACAGGTGAGGACACCCTGAAAGCCGGTCACACCATGCTGGAGAGGCTCAAGGCTGCGGGCTTTTCCCTGGCCCATCTTGAAATCAAATCGATGGCGCCGGATTCTGTTGCCTGTGTGGTAGGGATAAAGGAGTGAGAAGGACCACGAGCAGGGAGATGAATACGGCAGCTCTCCGTGCCATCGAGATATCGAATGCATATTTCGGTCATCAGTGGAGACGAATCTTGCAGTTAATTGGTGGATATGCGATCACCTCGGTCTCCCCACTGGGGCGTTGAACCACCACACGGACTACCTGCTCGCGATCACCTAACCCAAAACTCAGTTCGGGTGTTTGGTCCGTCAGCATCCCGACCGTGCCGATCACCGCACGCGTATCGCTTTTCCCTTTGTCCGTTTCGAGAGTGATGCGGGTGCCGATGGCGGTGACTCTGTCGGGAACGGTGATCGTGAGATAGTTGGCCCGAGTCGTATTCAGGAATGCCCGTGCAGGCCCGTTGATATTGAGCCAGAGGAGATCTTGCTTGCCGTCTCCATCGAGATCCACAATCACCGGCGCTTGACCAAAGTAAGGATTCTCCAGCCCGAGGGTCGGGGTATGGTGAAAGACCGGCTTGCCATGCTCGGTGGATTGCAGAGCGGTGCGGCCAGAAAGTTTGAGGTGCTGATGCACCGGCCACTTGATATAGTTCTGTGCCACTAACAGATCCAGCTCGCCGTCGAGGTTGAGATCTTCGAACACGGCGCCCCAGGCGAACCCTTCGCCTGACAGTCCATAGGCCTCTGTGACATCGGTGAAGTGGAAGTTTCCGTCATTGCGTAGGAGCATCCAATCGTGAGTGTGGCGCTGGTCCTTGCGGAGATCTCCGGTGGTCAAGAACAGTGGAATCGATGTTCCTACGTTCGTGAAAAAGAGATCCTGGTCGCCATCCTTATCGATATCGCCGATTGCCAAGCCCATCCAAAATCCAAAGACTGAGCTGACCGTGATCGGCTGGAACGTGCGATCCTTCATGTTGCGGAAGATCTCAGCCGCGCCGGTGTTCTGGGACACCACGAGATCTTGCCAGCCGTCAGCGTCCAAATCGACGAAGACGGAGAGGAAGGTATTCTGCTTGCTCGCCGTACCGGACGATTCAGTAATATCCGTAAACGTGAGGTCGCCGTTATTCAAGAGCAGGCGATTCGGCTTGGCATGGGTGGGATCGTTGAAGGTTGCACTGCGAAAAGTTTTCGCGTTCACGAACACACTGATGTACAGATCGCCGTCGCCGTCGTGATCGATATCCGCGACGGCGACCGCGAACGGCACCGAGTCGGCCGGGAGATCCACGGGAATTCGTCGTTCCTGAAACCGTCCCTTGTCATTGAGATAGAGGGAGACGCCGTCCTCCCGCGCTATGAGCAGGTCCGTATCTCCATCAGTATCAAAATCGATCGCCGTGCTGCCGTAGGTGGTGCTACTTTTTGAGAGCGCCGTGCCCGGTTCGATATTCACGAGGCGACCATCGCGGTAGCTCAGCAAGGCGTCACGTTGTCCTTCACCGCCACCGACAAAGACCTCGAATGTCCCATCTCCCTCGACGTCGATGACGGCGGCTCCGGTAAACGGATGGGTGCCTTTGGCCCATGTATGGGAAAAGTCCACCGGTATCGGGGTAAAAGGCGTCGGTGGCGGGAGGGTCGTAGACCGGGATGCACAGCCACTGAAGAGAAACAGGCCCACCACTAAGCTGAGCGTCGTCATGATGAGATCCATGTGAGAGCGTCGGTGTTGTCGCATGTCATTCACTCCTTGCCGTGGCCGGTGCATCCGGTCTCGAATCGGTTGAACAGTTATTGGAAGGTGAGCCAGCGCCAAAACTCGATGTACCAGGGTGTTCCGCCATCCTCCACAATGGTTTCCACCACGAACGGCATGCGATGCCCTTCGGAGTCGCCGACATCCACCCGCAGCACATTGCCCTGGCTATCGGCCAGGATGAAGTTGTCCTTGGTAACCGTCGGGGCGACCATCGCGTAGACATCCCCGTTCGGTGCGACGA
>JAMXAU010000042.1 GCA_024281365.1 Nitrospira sp. | reverse complement strand
CGACCAGCGATAGTGCCACGACGCTGATGAGTTCAGCGGCGAACTCCGTCAGTATTGGGCCAGGGATCAATCCCGGGCAATTACCGGTCACGCTTGGTAATCCAGGGACAACCACCTCTGTGTCGATTACTGTCACCGCACCCAATGGAGCCGCCGAGACCTACTCCGTCACCATCAACCGCCTCTTCTCCAACGACAGTCTTCTATCTGCCTTACAGGTAAACGCGGGTTCTTTGGATCCACCCTTTGCACCCGACACAGAGAACTATACCGTGAAGGTCGGCCTCCTCGTGGGCAGTATCACCATCACGGCGACAAAGTCTGATCCAAATGCCACACTGTCGGCGTTGGGATCGGTCATTGCCACGGCAGGAACCCCAACCGGCCAGGTGACCATCTCGCCGGGGCTGGGACCAAATCCACCGGTTGGAATAGCCGTCATCGCGCAGGATGGAGTGAACAGAACAACCTACAACGTCACCGTAACTCGAGGGCTCTTCTAACAGGTCATCCCGCTCGCGAAGTTCTTAGCCGCTTCCTCAAGACCAGGCATCTGTGTCCTGTCTTAATTGCCGTGCATACCTCTATTCACAACTCTCATCGGAAGCGCCCGTGCCGCTGCGCAAAGGGCAGGTACGTGATCAAATATCCGCAGAAGAGATCTATCGCTTTGGGTCCAGCTCGATCAGGCCTTTGCGGATGGCGAGAATGGCTGCCTGTGTGCGGTCGTAGACTTGTAGCTTGTGAAAAATATTCCTCACGTGATTCTTGACCGTCTTTTCACTGAGATCCAAGCTGTTGGCGATTTCTTTATTGGTCTTTCCGTCTGCAACCAATCGCAACACGGTAATTTCCCGTTCCGTCAAGTCATGTTCGGCCCATGCCGGCTTTTTCCCTTTTTTCTGCGCCATGAGCGAAAACTCCGCCAGAATTTTGCTGGCGACCGACGGGTGGATCAGCGACTCACCGCGATAGATCGCGCGAATGGCGGCCACAATCTGCGACGATTCTGAATCTTTCAGGAGGTATCCCGTTGCGCCGGCACGGACCAGGTCAAAGATGTATTGCTGCTCCTCATACATGGTCAACGCGACCACGCCGATGTGCGGGAACTCACGCTTGATTTGTCTGGTCGCCTCAACGCCGCCCATCCGCGGCATACTGACGTCCATCAGGATCACGTCCGGAAGCAAGGCGCGAGCTTTCTCCACCGCTTCCATTCCATCCTGCGCCTCACCAAGAACTTGAATATCTTCTTTCGTCTTGAGAATAGCGGCCAACCCTTCTCGGACGACCCGATGGTCGTCGGCGATGAGGACCTTAATCTTTTCCATGCTGTTGTTCCTCCTTCTGGCCCAAGGGCACTTCAACGACAATCCTCGTGCCTTTCCCTGGTTTGGATTCGACTCGCCCCTCCCCTCCGACCAACCGCGATCGCTCTAAGATACCTTTAATCCCAAAATGGTCCCACTTTTCTGGGTCGCGCAGGACGGTCTCCATATCGAACCCAATTCCATTATCGGTGATCGTGACCCGTAAGAGATCGATATCAATATCCAGCTTAATCGTCACTCGGTCTGCCTTGGCATGTTTGTGAACGTTCCCCAAGGCCTCTTGAATGATGCGAAAAAGAAACATCTTCGTCCGAGGAAACAGAATCTGTTCGTCTCCGGAGAAGGTAAACTTGGTGGCGATATGAGTCTGTGTCTGATAGGACTTGAAATAGTTGGTCAGCGCCGAGATCAATTCCATCTTGTCGTAATGCAGAGGACGCAAATTGAAGATGACCTGGCGGGCTTCTTGAATCGCCAGTTTCAGCTGAGCCTTACTCTCCTTGAGCGTGGCCAAACTCGCCCGTGGATTTTTCCGTAAGAGCTGCTGACACAGATCCAGCTTGAAGTTGACCCCCGCCAAGATCTGTACGAACCCGTCATGGATCTCGCAGGCGATTCTGGTCCGTTCATCCGTCACCGCTGCGCCGGTTTCCTTCACATACAATCGGTAGAGGGATTGATACTTGTTCAACGTTTTCTCGATCTCCGCCGTCGCGCGAATTCTGGCTCCGATCAACTCCCACATGAATTTCGCGCTGGCCCCTCCGATGACGGTGACGCCCATTCGATGAAAATCCTGGAGAAATTGCCACACGTCCGGGTCTCCCGACACGTCGATGATCAAGTCGACACGCTCCATCGTGAGCAGCTGTTGATAGTCGTGCGTGACCGGGATCTTCAACTGCTTGGCCAACGCAAGTCCCGGCGCATCCGCATTGATCTCCGCAACACCGACGATCTGCACGAGCGGGTCATTCGCAAAGATCTCGATCAGCGCGGTGCCTCCACGACCAGCACCGATGATGGCAACGCTGGTTGCCGCGGAAGCCGATGCGTTTCGTTTCCCACGCGAAGATAGAGGTTTGATCGTAGGCATGACGGTTCTAGCGGGTTGCAACAAAGTAGTGTGGGTACTGTTCAGAGACGCGTAACTGCATGATCCTGTCTGCGATCCGCATATGCTACGGGATGTTCAACAGAGCCTTCCCGTCGGTCCGCAACCGGCAAGGAAGCGAGGTGGACTCAGCGCCGTATCGTAAACGGCTGAGGAAGGCCTTAACTATGCAGGAGAACTGGTTCACTCTCCGGCTCGTACTCGAAGCGCCCGTCTGGTCACCGTGTGGGGCGTCCCCACGGCATAACAGCCGGTATCCTTTTTGCTTCGGCGGAACCCGAACGTGGTCCTTGCACTCTCCGAAGCTCGATTTCAGGCTGCGAAGCGCCCTTCGGCACGCCGCCCATCTGGTCACCCCACTGCGCACTCCTCCACAGCTGGGGCGTGGGGCGTGAAACGGCCGAGACAGAACCACCCTGAGAAGAGAACTGAGCGACAACGGTCGAAGGTCAAGGCTCACTACGTTCCTGCGCCAGGGTCTTCAACTCATCCAAGAATTGGTCGATGTCCTTGAACTCTCGATACACGGATGCAAACCGGACGTAGGCGACCTGGTCCAACTGATGCAGTTCTCGCATCACTTCTTCCCCGACGATCCGGCTTTCGATCTCCGTCTCGCCCATCTCTTGAATGTGCTTTTCAATGCGGTCGGTCACGGCCTCAATGGTACTGATACTGATCGGCCGTTTTTCACAGGCTTTCTTTAAGCCTACCAGAATCTTATTGCGATCGAACGATTCGCGCCGCCCGTCCTTTTTCACCACGACCGGGAGGATCTCCTCGACACGCTCGTAGGTGGTATACCGGCGTTTACACCCAAGGCATTCGCGACGGCGACGGATGACCTCGCCTTCCTTGGCCATACGAGAGTCGACCACCTTGTCTTCGAGCTCATCGCAGAACGGACATTTCACCGGCGGCGACCCTGTCCTCTTGCTAGCGGCTGGTTAGTACTGATGGATGAAAGGAAACCGAGCGTTCAACGCCTTCGCTTCAGCCCGTACTTCCTCCAGCACCGCTGGCTCTTGCCGATGTTGCAGCACGCGGTCGACCAATCCCACGATCTGCTTCATCTCGGGCTCGCGCATGCCGCGCGTCGACACGATCGGTGTTCCAAGGCGAATGCCGCTGGCCACGGCCGGTGGCTTCTCATCGTACGGCACAGCGTTCTTGTTGACGATAATCCCGGCGGCATCGAGCGCCGCATCGGCATCTTTCCCCGTAATACCCTTGTTCGACAAGTTGAGAAGCATCAGATGAGTATCGGTGCCTCCGGAAACGATCTTATACCCACGCTCGACCAACCCCTGCGCCAAGGCCTTCGCATTGGCCAACACTTGCTGCTGATACCGCTTGAATCCTGGGGAGAGGGCCTCTTGAAATGCAACCGCTTTTGCCGCAATCACATGCATGAGCGGTCCGCCTTGTAATCCGGGGAACACCAGCTTGTCGACCCCCTTGGCGTACTCGGCTTTGCACATCGTCACACCCCCGCGTGGGCCACGCAGAGTTTTATGGGTCGTCGTGGTCACAAAGTCCGCATAGGGGACAGGATTCGGGTGAAGTCCCGCAGCGATGAGCCCGGCGATATGGGCGATATCGACCAACAGATAGGCCCCGACGGATTTCGCGATCTGCTGGAACCGCGGGAAGTCGAGGATCCGCGCATAGGCGCTGGCACCCACCACGATCATGCGCGGGCGACATTCCTCAGCCACCTTTTGCACCGCATCATAGTCGATGGTTTCAGTCTGGCGATCAACACCATAGGAGAAGACCCGAAAGAGAATGCCGGAGAAGTTCACCTTGCTGCCATGCGTCAAATGGCCGCCCTGAGCCAGATCCATCCCGAGAATCGTATCGCCCGGTTTTAAGACCGACAGATAGGCCGCCATGTTAGCCTGTGATCCGGAATGCGGCTGGACATTGACGTGGTCGGCACCGAAGATCTGCTTGCACCGCTGAATAGCCAGGTCTTCGACGGCGTCGGCATGCTGACATCCGCCGTAATACCGCTTGCCCGAGTAGCCCTCAGCGTATTTATTGGTAAGCAACGAGCCCTGGGCGGCAAGCACCGCCGGGCTGGCGAAATTCTCCGAAGCAATCAAGAGTAACTTTTCACGTTGCCGGATCGCTTCCAACTCAATCGCGGCATAGACATCGGGATCTACCGCTTTCAGTGCATCCAATGAGCCGATCGCGTCCTGCATCATGCTGTCATCACCCCTTTATTCCGAAGCGGAAGGTTCTTCTGCCTCTTGTTTCTTGACCACGCGAACCGTTACGGTCGCGACCACGTCCCTGTGCATCTTAATGGGTACAGACACTGTGCCCAACTCCTTGATCGGGTGCGCCAATTGGATCTTCCGTCGATCCACCGTCACACCTTGGGCCGCCAATCCCTCCGCGATGTCTTTCGTGGTGACGGAGCCAAACAGCTTGTCGTCCTTGCCCGCTTGCATCTCGATCGTCAGCGACACCGCCGATACTTCCTTGGCATGAGCTTCGATCTCCAGCTTCTCTTTCTTGGCCTTCTCGGCCGCCACCCGCTTCACATGCTCAAACGCCTTCATGCTTCGGCTGTCGGCTTCAACGGCCTTACGCCTCGGCAACAAATAGTTTCTCGCGAACCCATCAGCGACGTTGATGAGATCGCCGAGATGCCCAACCCCTTCCAGGGTCTCTTGAAGAATAACTTTCATAGCCCTACTCCTTCACATAATAAAGTGCCAGAGAATACTGAGCTGGCTGCGAAATGTCAATTCGGAGGGATACGGGTGGGGATGCCTATGGAATGATACCGAGTGCACGGCCCGCTGTGGCAAACGCCGCCACGGCCTGTTGTAACTGAGCGGGGGTATGGGCCGCCGACATTTGGGTCCGGATCCTCGCCTGCCCTTGCGGGACGACGGGATAGCTGAACCCGACGACGTAGACCCCTTTGTTCAGCAATGCTTCCGCCATCGAGGTGGCAAGGGCGGCCTCACCCAGCATGACGGGAATGATGGGATGCTCGCCTGGAACGAGCCGGAAACCGAGCGTAGTCAGCTCATCCCTGAAAAAAGCAGCATTGGCGCGAAGCTGTTGCCTGAGATGGTCACCTTGCTGTACGAGCTTAAGTGCGCAGGAGGCCCCTGCTACGATCGGCGGAGGCAGGGAGTTCGAAAACAGGTAGGGTCGAGACCGCTGGCGCAGTAGCTCGACGACCTCGGCCTTGCCGGATGTGAATCCCCCCGTTGCACCCCCGAGCGTCTTTCCCAAGGTGCTGGTCACGATCTCGATACGGTCGGCGACGCCGAAATGAGCCGGCGTACCTCTCCCATTCGGACCGAGCACTCCGGTGGCATGACTGTCATCGACAATCACAGCCGCGTCATATCGTTCTGCTAGCCCCACAATTTGATCAAGCTTGGCCAGATCACCGTCCATTGAAAAAACTCCATCGGTAACAATGAGCCGAAGGCGGCAGTCACTTGCTTCCCGGAGCCGCGCTTCGAGATCAGCCATATCGGAATGGGCGTACCGAAGTCGTTTGGCTTTGCAGAGTCGGATACCGTCGATCAGGCTTGCGTGGTTCAACGCGTCGCTGATGACGGCATCGCGCTCATCCAGCAACACTTCAAAGAGTCCCCCGTTGGCATCGAAGCAGGAACTGTAGAGGATCGTGTCCTCCGTACCAAGAAACGCACTGATGGCCTGTTCCAGCTGCTTGTGCAGATCTTGCGTGCCGCAAATAAACCGCACTGAAGCCATGCCATAGCCATGGGTGTCCAACCCTGTTTTTGCCGCTTGGACGATCGCCGGATGATTCGCGAGGCCGAGATAGTTGTTGGCGCAGAGATTGAGCACCGAGCCCTGAGAGACCCGAATATCCGAACCTTGTGGGCCCAGAATGCGCCGCTCGGCTTTATACAGGCCTTTGGCCCGGATGTCGGCGAGTTGGGTATCCAGAGCCTGTTTGAGAAAATGGTAAGCCATGGCTAAACCAGGACTGAGGTTTGAGTGCTGAGGACTGAGTAAGAGGAAATCCTGACTTTCACTCAGCCCTCAGTCCTCGTACCTCCGTCCTACTACGGAATCAAGACTACCTTTCCACATTGCCCCGACTGAATCAACTCAAACCCGGTCGCAAACTCGCTCAGTGGAAACGAATGGGTGATGACCGGCCGGATATTGAGACCGGCCTTGAAGAGACCGGCCAGCCGGTACCAGGTTCCAAACAAACGTCGGCCGGTAATCCCGTACACACGAATCCCCTTGAAGATCATTTCGTTAGGGAGATCAAACGTCACAGGGCCGGTGGGAATACCGAACAGCGTGACCCGCCCACCGTTCTTCACTGCCCGAAAGGCCTGGTGCAAGGCCTCTGGGTTTCCCGACATCTCCAACGACGCATCAACCCCTTCACCAGCGGTGATATCCAGAATCGCTGCCGCCAGTTGTTCCGGGGAATACGCTTTTGCGTTGAGGACGTGATCCGCACCAACTTGCTTGGCCAAACCAAGCCGGTAGTCACTGACATCTGACGCAATAATGGTCGCCGCGCCGGCGGTTCGTGCGACTGCCGCGGCAAACAACCCGGTCGGGCCACAGCCCGTGATCAGCACCGTCTGGCCGGTCACGTCTTCGGCAAGGGCTGCATCAACGGCATTGCCGATTGGTTCCTGGAGGCAGGCCAACTCGGGAGGAATGTTCGGATCCGTCTTCCACAGGACGTTTTCGGGTAAAACCACATACTGCGCGTAGGATCCGTCTCGGTCGACCCCGAGAATCTTGTAATTCTTGCACACGTGCGCCAATCCCGTCCGGCACTGAAAACAGGCTCCACAAGTCAGATGCGATTCCGCTGCGACATAGTCGCCGGCCTTGACGAGGGACACCTCGCGTCCGACCTCCACCACGTGGCCGCACACCTCATGGCCGATCACGCGCGGTGGATGGATCCGCCGCTGGGCCCATTCATCCCACCGATAGATATGGGCATCGGTTCCACAGAGCGAGGTCGCCGCGACTTTGATCACGGCATCGTGTGGCCTCGGAGTTGGGTCCGCCCAATCAGTGAGGGTGAGGCCCGGTCCCGCAACAGTTTTGACGAGTGCTTTCATGAGTGCATTCTATACCAACATCACCAGTGGACACCCATGTTTCAGCGAAAGAAACACATTGCGCCACCCTCTCGTGGTGGATAGGATACCAAGTAGAAAGAGCTGGGTCGATCGAGAGGAAATTACGCTTTTTACAGAAGAAGTTGAAAGGGGATGACATGAACTGGAAACAAACCTGGACTCAGAGCATCATCGTGGTAAGTTTCCTGGCATTGTGCTCGCTGAATGTCCAAGCCGAAACGGCTCATTGGGATATCGACCCGGATCACTCCCTGATTGAGTTCCGGGTGGCGCACATGGTGATCTCGAAGACTTCGGGGCGATTTCTCGACTATCGCGGATTCGTCGAGATGGATGCGAACGCAAAAACCATCAAAGCAATCGAAGCGACCATCAATGCTGACTCAATCAATACAAACCACGAGAAGCGTGACGGACACCTGCGTAATGCCGACTTTCTGGATGTCAAACAGTTCCCGACGATCACCTACACGATGAAAACTGCTCAGAAAGAAGGCGCGGCCTATAAGGTCATTGGCAATCTCACACTGCGTGGTGTGACCAAAGAAGTGACCCTTACCGGTACGCTGAACGGCGTCACAAAAGACCCCTGGGGGAACACGAGAGTCGGATTCACTGCCGACGGAAAACTGAATCGAAAAGATTTCGGCATGGTGTGGAATAAAGCACTCGATAATGGCGGGCTCGTCGTCGGAGACGACGTCCACATTCATTTAGACATTGAGTGCATTAAGGCGAAAACACCGTAGACAATTGACAGTTGGAAAGTCAAAAAGTTTGAACGTTAACAAGTGAACCCGTGACGTTTCTGAAATCTTAACTTTGAGACTTTCCTACTTCCTAACTTTTAAACCATCAAGGCTCAATGAAGTCCATGGTGCTCCACCATACTGGCAACGTCTCCCGCAATCCGTTGCGGCTTGAGGATCGTCCGATCCCTATCCCACAGCCAGATCAGGTCCTTGTTAAAGTCCACGTCTGCGGCATCTGTCGCACCGACCTCCATGTGGTGGAAGGCGAACTGCCCGACGTAGCCTTGCCGATCATCCCAGGGCATCAAGCAGTCGGGACCGTGATACAACTCGGCGCCGGGGTCTCGGAGGTGAAAGAAGGCGATCGTGTCGGAATCGCCTGGTTACAAGGCACATGCGGACAGTGTGAGTTTTGTACAAGCGAGCGGGAGAACCTCTGCTTACAAGCCAAATTCACCGGCTACCAGTTTGATGGTGGCTATGCGGAATATGCTGTGGTGCCTGCACGATTCGCCTATCCAATCCCTTCTATCTTTTCAGATGATGAAGCCGCGCCCTTGTTGTGTGCGGGCATTATCGGCTATCGCGCCTTGCGCCTCAGCGGCATCAAGCCAGGCCAGCGGCTTGGTCTCTATGGATTCGGTGCCTCCGCGCACATCGCCATCCAGATCGCGCGACATTGGGGTTGCCAGGTCTATGTGAGTTCACTCAAACGAGAGCACCAGGAATTAGCCAGGCAACTTGGCGCCGTCTGGGTCGGTGGAGCGACGGAGATGCCGCCGGACAAACTGCATAGCTCCATCATCTTTGCTCCTGCCGGCGAACTCGTGCCGCCAGCATTGCGCGCACTCGACCGAGGCGCCACGCTCGCCTTAGCCGGTATCCACATGTCGCCCATTCCCTCGCTGGACTATGATCGCGACGTCTTTGGCGAACGCGTCATCCGCAGCGTCACGGCCAATACGAAACAGGATGGGCTCGATCTTTTACGTGAAGCCGCCGCGATTCCTATCAAGCCCCACACGATACGATTTCCGCTTGAAGAAGCAAATCATGCCTTACAAGAACTCAAGGCCGGAAGCTTTCAAGGGGCTGCAGTGCTGACGATATGCGTCAAACAGAACCTCGGGAGATCTCGCGATAGATGTGAGTGCCGGTTTAGAATGTGCAGTAAAGAAACAAGCTCCGCCCCCGTTTTCATTCAACTGCGGCGCAGTATCATTGACCGCGCTCAATTGACGCTCTACAGTCGCGAGGGAGTATGGAGCGATTCCTACCTTCCGTAATTTGTCCCTATCCTTACCGCTTTCTCCCAAGAATGTTCGCAGCTTGTTCCGATACTTCCTTCACCAGCACACCCAGCTTGGAATGTGACGGCTCGAAGTCGACCGGCCAGTCGAAATGGCGCAACCGTTCGCTGGCAGCAGGACCTATTGAGCCCACAACCAGTTTCTGCAACGCGTCATGAAACGGGATGACGTTTCCGTCCTGTTCCAACACCTGCATAACGTGATCAATCTGCATGGCGTTGGTGATCAGCATGACCTCCACCCGCCCGACGATGACGCGCTCGCAGGCAACGCGTAGCGGTCCAAGATCTTCCGGTAATGCCCATTGGTATATCGGCACAGGAAAGACATCCGCCCCACGCTGCTCCAGAGCCTTCACCAGCGCGTTGTTGGGTATGCCATATTCCTGCACGGCGATTCGCACGCCCGGCTCAAGGCTATACTCATCCATAGCAGAGACCAGATCGATCCAGGTATTGGGCTCCGGCACCGTTACCGTTGGGACGAGCCCCACGGCCTTGAGCGCTGCAACCGTTTTCGACCCCCTAGCAATGGTCACAACGCCTTGTAACGACTGAACGATCGAGGGCCAGGGATACCGCGTTTTCAGAATCGTAAGCAGCGCCTCAGTACCGACGCCGGTGAGCAAGACCAGCATGTCGATCTGTCCTGCCATCAGGCGCGTTCCGAATTCATAGGCCGCCTGGTTGCTCTCCAGCGGGATTTCTCTCAGCGCCGGAGCCATGAGTGGGAGACCTTCATACCGTTCAATCAAACGGGCCAGCTCCGTCTCCATCCGACTTTCGAACGCCACCACCGTCATTCCGTTGAATGTCATAGCCGTAACTACTCCTCCCCGATCAGGCGCCAATCATACTACACTCGTCATCACGAGGGAGAGCCGGTTTTCCGTTGACGGCTGATCGCTCGTCTCCCTACTATACGGATGTGATCATTGTTCAACGAGTGCGAGACACCCCATGACGGCACCACTTCATCGCGGTCTTCGGCATCTCGCACTTCGCGTCATGGATCTTCCTCGATCACGTCGATTCTATGAGCAGATCCTCGGCATGCAGGTCGTATGGGAACCGGACCCGGAGAACGTGTATTTCAGCTCTGGCGTCGACAACCTGGCACTGCATCAGATCTCGGAGCATGAATTGGACTCCTACGAGTCCTCGAAGACCCAACTGCTCGACCACATGGGCGTGATTCTTGAGAGTCCACAGGCCGTGGATCAGATGTACCGTGAGATCATGCCCTCGATTGAGTCGCTGGGCGGACGAATCACCAAACTGCCGAAATTGCATCGTGACGGCAGCTACTCCTTCTATTTCTCCGATCCCGACGGCAACCTCATCCAGGCCCTCTACGAACCGACGATTAGTCGACTAACGATAGGACTGAGTAACGAGGACTGAGGGCTGAGATGGAACGACAGCGAGCAGATAAATTTGAGGATCTCATCGCTTGGCAGAAAGCACGGGAATTGACCAGAGCAATCTACCAAGTGACTACATCAGGGCCTTTTGCCAAAGACTTCGGATTACGCGACCAGATTCGACGAGCTGCCGTCTCAGTCATGTCCAATATTGCCGAAGGATTCGAACGAAGCGGGCGTTCGGAGTTTCACCAATTTCTGAGTATAGCGAAGTCATCGTGCGCAGAATTCAGATCACAACTGTACGTTGCGCTTGATGCGAGACACCTATCTCCATCGACGTTTCGTCAGTTGATTCTTCAAGCAGAAGAAGTCGCACGAATCATAGGCGGCCTTCGAAAAAGCAGTTCATGCACAACGAATACTGGCTCGCGCTTCTGGGCTCGGGAGGAAATCCGCAAAACCTCGGTCCTCAGTCCTCAGTCCTCAGTCCTGACAACCATGAGCCAGCTCTGGACCAGCCTTCCCAAAGCCCATTACGTGAGCCTCGTTCCCTGGTGCTGGGCACAACTGGAAAGTGCGGAGCCACCAGGCCCTTTTCCATTCATTGGCGGTGTCGCCCCTGAAGTGGTAACCAGCCTCCAGGAGGCTCACAGTCTCCTGGCCAGTGCGATCGATACTGCGATCAGCGATGTCTTCTCAAAACGGGCCCCGCTGGACGAGCCAGAGCGTCGGCAACGGCTCGAAGATGCTTATGCGGAGCTGATCAACGCTCGCCCCTATCTCCAGCGACACATCCGCTGCGGCCGTCGACCGGACGGCACCTTTCACTGGGAATTCCCCACAGATCCGACTCAATCCGCAACCGTCACGAACGGCGGTCTCCGCATATTTCATGCGATTAACCAGCAGGCCATCCCGTTCGGATTCAACAACCGCCGCCTGGGTCCATCGATCGGCAAACTGCTCGGTCTCCTCAATGGCACTCGTACCGCGGACGAAGTCGGCACCATCGTCTCCTCAATGCCTCGTGATTCCCAGGGCCTGCTCACCACATTTATGGAGCTCTTGCAGCGACATGAATGTCTGACCAGCTCGACGACAGCGTCGTTACGCCATCATTGGTTCGAGGTCGTTCAGGATCAAGATACCGTGCACCTTGGCCATGCGGCCTTACTCTACCGACAATGTGACACGGTGTTGCTCTTTGATCCATGGCTCTTGCCCTGGTTCGCAGAATCACCCATGCCGTCACTCTGGGGCAGGCTCGTCCCCAAGCCGGCAGCAGTCTTCCTCACGCATGATCACGATGACCATGTGGATCCCCGCACCTTGCTCCATCTGCCGAAAGACATCCCCATCATCATCCCCAGCCGACGCAATTGCACCCAGCTGTTTTTTGACTATCGGTCACTCCTGGCGGAGCTGGGGTTTGAGCAGGTGATCGAGCTGGCCCATGGGGAGAGCTGGCCGTTCGAGGGAGGCACGGTCGTGTCGGTCCCGTTCTATGGCGAAGATCCCTGTGATCTCAATATGCCGCGGAATTGTTATCTGATTTCCGATCGCGGGCACAATGTGTTGGTTCATGCGGACAGTGGCCCCACCAACGACGGACGATCAGCTCTCAAAGACTCGGTTATTCAACGGATGGTCGGCAAGTACGGACCCATTCCCCTGGTCTTGGCCTCACAGCAACAACTGCGTGAGATCCGTACCCATGCCGCCCACGCACCGCTCTCTCACCCCGGCCAATGGCTGGACATCGGCGAGAACGGCTATCTCACAAACGCCTATCTTGCCGAGCTCTGCACAACTGCCCGCGCCCAACTGTTTGTGTCGTACGCCACCGGTGGAGCGGATTGGTATCCGGACCACCTCTCGTTCATGTTCAGTCGCCGGAACCCTGCCAGAACTGCACTGCTGACAGCCCACTGGGAACCGGCGGAAAAGTTAAAAGACCTTCTGGCTTCACAGGGATGTCGTTATCATCATGCCCACGCGCTGGATATCTATCGACCCACAGCTGGAGGAGCGATTGAGGTTCACTCAACAAGAGAATCCCTAGCCCCACTGACTCTTTATCGGGTGGATCATGGCGATCCCCCGTTTATGAAAGCCGCGGCGCGGCGATAAGTCGTTATTTTTTTGAGGAGCAGCTATGAGCGAAAGACCAGCGACAATTCTTGTCACCGGAGCCGCGGGATTCATCGGATTCCATGTGGCGATGCGCCTCCTGGACCGAGGCGACCATGTCATCGGCCTCGACAATCTCAACGATTACTACGACGTCCGACTGAAAGAAGCTCGACTGGTACAGCTCCAGCCTCGTGAACGATTCACGTTCATTAAACTGGACCTCGCCAATCGGCAAGGCATGAAAGACCTCTTTGCCGACCAGTCAATCCAGCGGGTGGTGCACCTGGCCGCTCAAGCCGGAGTTCGCTATTCGCTGGTCAATCCACACGCCTACACCGAGAGTAACATCGAAGGGTTCATGAATATCCTGGAAGGCTGCCGACATAACCAGATCGAACACTTGGTCTATGCATCTTCGAGTTCTGTCTATGGCGGTAATACCCACATGCCGTTCTCAATCCATGACAATGTGGATCATCCCGTCTCGCTCTATGCCGCCAGCAAGAAGGCCAATGAGCTCATGGCTCATTGCTATGCCCATCTGTATCGGCTGCCTTGCACCGGCTTGCGCTTTTTTACCGTGTATGGTCCATGGGGGCGGCCTGACATGGCCCTCTTCATCTTTACCAAGGCCATTTTGGAGGGCAAACCGATCGATGTCTTCAATCAGGGCAAGATGAAACGCGACTTCACCTATATCGATGATATCGTCGAAGGCATCATCCGGACACTTGATCATCCGGCAACCGCCAATCCCTCCTGGTCGGGAGAACGACCGGATCCCGGAACCAGTTCCGCTCCAGCCCGCATCTACAACATCGGCAATCATCAGCCGGTGGAGCTGCTGGATCTCATCGGAGTACTGGAGCAAGCTTTGGGGAAAAAGGCGGAGAAGCGACTTTTGCCGATACAGCCGGGCGACGTGCCAGCAACCTATGCCGATATCGACGATCTCACCAATGACGTCGGCTTCAGGCCAAATACCCCGGTAGAGGTGGGCATTCCTCGCTTCGTGAAATGGTACCGAGAATTCTACGGATTGTGAGGACAACTGACCAAGTTGCGTTAGTAGCACCCCACCGGCACAAACCCGGTCCCAAACAGCCTCGATAACGCGATGTAGCGCGCATTATCGTAGAAGGAATGGCTGGCCCCTCGCTGATTCCTCCCCGTGAGGTCCCCTCCATAGGACGGATCGGACCCGAAAAACATCCCTCCCCTGGTCTTCTGCACGAGGTGCATCCATTCCATATACAACGTGCAGGCTTCCGCCTGGACTGAGCCAGAAACCGTGTTGCTCGCATACCAGTCGCGTGCCCATTCCGGCACCTGCCGTCCCGCCCCCACTGACTCGCGATCTCGCGCGGAAGACGGCTCAACCTGTGACTCCCTCACGGGCTGCGTTCGAGGAATGGTCGGCATATTCACCAAATCAGGCACGACCGAGAGCGGTTTCAGATCCATCGCTTCACACCCGGCCCGCTCCTTATTGGTATACATCGAGCTCCCATCTGCTTCGAGACATTTCCAGGTTGTCGGACCAGCTCCCGTGTCTCCCCAAGCCATTCCCGTGGACAAAGCCACTAGGATGGTCGCTGAGAGGAACGTTCCTTGAACCTGCCGCATGGGACACCTCCAGATCATGTAGCCAAGACACGCGGTGCGTGAGCACCCCTGGTCGCTCTCTATAGTTGGTGCGCACACCCTACTCAATACTTTGTTTTTCGTCTATGCAGCTTTGGAGGGGGGAACCACGAGCCGCAGGACCTCGACCGACTGCCATTTGCCGTGGTTGCGCCCGTCACTCACCACAACCCGATGAGGGACCGGCGCTCAATAGCCACACTATTCATACCCGGGTTCCCTCATCCCAAATCGCTCCTGTCCCACACCCTGCATTACCTTGTCCGGCGTCGAAACCTCAGGTATCCTGCCTGTCATATTGCCGATAGCCTTTTGGGTAAAACAGCGTAGATTTGTCATCTCAGACCATCAGCAGTCTTTAGGCCGATTCATCAATAGACAACGTGCAATCGATAGCCGCACGACATGACCGATTATAATGTCCTCACGAATCTGCTCTTCATCTACACCGTATCGATCGCGGTGGTGTTTCTGTTTCATCAGTTCCGACTCCCCTCAATCGCCGGGTTCCTAGTCGCGGGTGCACTGATCGGCCCTCATGGGCTCAATCTTATTTCCGATATCGCCACCGTACAGGTCTTGGCGGAAATCGGCATCGTACTCCTCCTTTTCACCATCGGCATTGAATTCTCGTTGGTCCAACTCGCCTCGCTTCAACGCCTGCTGCTGATTGCAGCCCCGATCCAAGTGGGTGGAGTTATCGCCATTACATGGCTCGGCGGTACTCTCGCAGGATTACCAACCTCTCAGGCGATCTTTTGGGGGTTTCTGCTCTCACTCAGCAGCACCGCCATTGTGCTCAAAGCATTGACTGCCAGCGAAGCCAGCGACTCACCACACGGGCGGGCGACGATCGGAATCTTGGTATTCCAAGACATCGCGGTCGTACCAATGATCTTGCTCACGCCTATTCTCGCCGGCCCAAGCGATGGGGCGCTTGCACCGGTGTTGCTCTCTCTGGGGAAATCGTTGGTCGTGGTGGCCTGTATTCTGGTCGGCGCGTGGTATGCGGTCCCGATCTTGCTCGAACACATCGTCCGCAGTCGAAGCCGGGAACTGTTCTTATTGACCATCATCGTCCTCTGCCTCGGCATCGCCTGGCTGACCTCTCTCGGCGGACTCTCGCTGGCGCTCGGCGCCTTCATCGCCGGCCTCGTGATCTCCGAGTCGGAGTACAGTCACCAAGCCATCGCCGAAGTGTTGCCCTTTCGTGACAGTTTCAATAGCCTCTTCTTCGTTTCCATCGGCATCCTGATGGATTGGCATATTCTGCTGGAGTACCCCTTCGTCGTAACCGGCCTTCTGCTGATCGTCCTCTTGGTGAAATTCTTCACGGGCGCCGGCGCCGTGCTTGCCGCCTCCATGCCGCTCCGATCCGCAGTCATGACCGGCATCGCTCTCGCACAAGTTGGAGAATTCAGCTTTATCCTGGCACAAGTCGGCCAGGAGGATCAGCTCCTGTCCGGAATTCAGTATCAGATATTTCTGGCCGTCTCGGTCTGTTCGATGATCATTACCCCGATCCTCATTCAGCTGTCGCCGCATCTTGGCCGACGAGTCGAGGCCGTCCAGCGACTCCACCGCTGGTTCCCTGGACAAACCACGGCACATGTTCTTGAAGCGGAGGGGCGTCATCTTCGCATCAAGGACCATGTCATTATCGTGGGATATGGGCTGAACGGCCGCAATCTCTCTCGCGTCTTGGGCGAGACGGAGGTTCCCTATATTGCGTTGGATTTGGACGGTGAAACCGTGCGCCGCGAGTCGGCACACGGATTACCACTCTACTACGGAGACGCAACAAATCCGACCGTATTGCGACACGTCAAGATCGAACAGGCTCGAGTCCTGGTCGTAGCCATCTCTGATCCCTTCATGGCGCGCCGGACCGTGCAGGTTGCGCGAGGATTGAATCCAAAGATTCACATCGTCGTCAGGACTCGTTATTTGCGTGAATTGGAAGAGCTCCATCAGCTCGGCGCCGACGATGTGGTGCCGGAAGAATTTGAAACGTCGATCGAGATTTTTGCGCTCGTCCTCCGTACCTATCAGATGCCGCAAGACTTCGTCATGCGCAAGGCGGAGCAGGTGCGTCGGGAAGGATACGCGCTTCTTCGCCGGAGCGAACTGCCTGAACTGGCGCACCACTTGCGCGGCGGCACCCTCGCCGATGTGGAAGTGGAAACCTTCCGGATTGAGGAAGCCGCACCGGCGGCAGGGAAAACGCTCGCCCAGCTGGCGTTGCGTCTGCGGACCGGAGCCTCAATCATTGCCTTGACCAGAGGCGGAGTGACCGAATCGAACCCGTCGGACAAAACGAAACTCTTGGCCGGCGATATCGTGGTCCTACTCGGATCACGCGATGAAATTCGTCGTGCGATGGAATTCATCCTCACCGATCAACCCGACCGATAACTTCAGACTCTCCTTGTTGTCTTGTCGTTTCTCCGAGGTTCAGCTTCGCCAGCGAAGCGTGACTCGTTCTTTGAGCGGGTGATCGAAGGGGCGTCCGGTCTGAACCGATTCGAGATGGGCTGCTTTCAGCTTATAGTACCATCTCGCGGGCATATCGGCGTCTCCCAGAAACATGGAGGAGGGCTTATGACGGAGACCCACCGCCAAATGCTTCATCGCCCGCTCATCCTGGCCCAGAAACATCTTGGTCAACGTACGAAAAATCAAATTGCCGAACGGCAGCCAATGCAGACCGCACCAATAGGCTGAAAAATCAATGCGACACTCCATATCGGAGACAGGTGTGGACATCAACCGATTCGCGAGCCAGACACTGCCACATTGCATCAGTTCCACTCGCTGGTTCGGCAGTAGAAAGTCGATGGTGGTGCTCAACGGCCCTCCATAGATACGCTCGATCCAATGGAACGGCCCGCTGTTCTTTGCCGGCCGATGCGCAGTCATCCTGAAGCCGTGGGGGATCGGCTCAAAGATTTTCGTCTTCTCGTGCATCCGCGCATCGCTACGCCACCACGAATGGACATAGGGACCATGGACCGGATCGATGAGCCCGATGACACCATCATCGGGCGTGCAGGTGTAGGTCAGCGAAATGTGGAATGATTGTCGAGGCTCCGAGGGAAGCGGCATACGCGGAGCAGGCGGCAACGGATCAGTGTTCCCTCGGTCGTCAGCCAAATACAACCAAATCATCCCGTCCGTCTCTTCGACCGGATAGGTTGCGACGCCGATCTTGTCACATTGGAAACTCCCCCCTTCGGGAAGGGCCGGAATCCGCTGACAGCGCCCCTTCATATCAAACTGCCACCCGTGATACGGACATTCCACAAGCTCACC
>JAMXAU010000041.1 GCA_024281365.1 Nitrospira sp. | reverse complement strand
TGTTGGATTACGACGATCTGCTTGTAATGTTGCGACAGCTGCTCCTGTTCGATGAGGGGGCTCGCACGAATATTTCACGTCAGTATCGCTATATTCTCGTGGATGAATACCAAGATACGAATCGATTGCAGGCCGAAGTCATCCGCCAGCTGGCGACGACTCATCAGAATGTGATGGTCGTCGGGGACGATTCGCAGTCCATCTATGCCTTCCGGGGGGCGACGTTTAAGAACATCATGGAGTTCCCAGAACTGTTTCCTGGTACCACCGTCTATAAGCTGGAAGAAAATTACCGCAGTACCCAGCCGATTTTGAATCTGGCCAACTGCATCATCGAGGAAGCGACCGAGAAGTATACGAAGCGCCTCTTTACGAGAAAGATCGATGGGCCACTGCCGTCACTCGTGGAAGCGGCGGGAGAAAATGCGCAATCGCGATTCATCTCGCAGAAGATTCTTGAGCTTCGCGAAGAAGGCGTACCGCTGAGTGAGGTGGCCGTGCTGTTTCGTTCGAGCTTCCATTCCTTTGATTTGGAAATCGAGCTCTCTCGCAAGGAGTTGCCCTTTATCAAACGCGGCGGGATGAAGTTTATCGAGACAGCTCATGTCAAGGATTTGCTGGCGCATGTGCGAGTCGTGGCGAACCCGCTCGATACGGTCAGCTGGCATCGCGTGCTGATGTTGGTGGAAGGTGTCGGGCCAAAGAAGGCTCAGGATGTACTTGCGGCAATCGTGAAGGCTGAGCGGCCGTTCGATGTGCTGCGCGGAGTGAACGGTCGTTCAGGGCAAGGACTGAAGGCCTTAGCGAATACGCTGGAGAGTCTGGCTGGATCGGAGGACCCGAAGCCGGAACATCACGTAAGCCAGATCTATGAGTACTATCTTCCCATCCTAAAGGACCAATACGACGATTATCCGAAGCGCACGAGAGATCTGGATCATCTTCACACCATTGCCGAAGGCTATCAGGGCATCGATGAATTTCTGGCCGATCTGGCGCTGGAACCCCCTGACGGCAGTGCCGTGGGCGTGGAAGCGCCTGATCGCGATGATGAGCGGCTCGTTCTTTCGACGATCCACTCTGCGAAAGGGTTGGAATGGCAGTGTGTCTTTGTGATTTGGGCCGTTGACGGGAGGTTTCCGTCCGCCTATTCCTTTGTGGCTGATGATGAATTGGAGGAAGAACGGCGTCTGTTCTATGTGGCGGTCACGCGGGCCAAGCGGCATTTGTTTTTGACATACCCCATTAATGTGTACGATCGGACGAGCGGGATGTTGCTCTCGAAGCCGTCGCGATTTCTCGATCATGTGTCTTCTGACCTTCTCGACATGCTCGCCCTTGTCGAAGAGGGTGGCGGAGACTGGGGAATGGCGCAAGACCTCTATTGATGTGGCTACTCTCTGTTGTTCCTCCCGTGCGTATGAAATGCGTCACAATTCGATTCTTCCTGCTGTGGTGCTGGTGGTGGATGTCGGTTGCCTTTGTGGAGGCAGCGATCAGCTCTCATCCTGAGCAGGAGAGTGCAAACCAGTCCTGGGTGCGTCTTTTGGCAGAGGCAGAACGGTTACGCTTGCCGACGAAGCTTCTTCGAGTGCTCCCACCTGATTTTATCCATTTTGAGTTTGATGAGCTTCGGACTTATGCTGCGGAGTACCATCCCGGTGAACACCGGATGCTTCTGAATCGAACTCTGTCACTCAATGCTGCGGGGAGAGTACTCAAGCCGCTTGGGAGGATGACGCATAAGGAGCTGGAGGTGATATACCATGAGCTGTTTCATGCCTATATGGATTACCTCATGGTCAGTGGCGTTCCGCTTGGGGAGTTTGATCGCAGCTCGCACGCGCTCCTGCGCGTTGCGAAAGAGCAGCAGGTCTGTCGTTATGGAGAGGTGATGATTGCCCCAATCGTTCAGCGAATGGACGAGGTGGAGTCGCGCTATTTGACGGAGGCGGAATCGTGGGAGGCATTGAATGAAACCTGGGCGGTCTTTGTCGGCTGGGTGGTGTGGAATCAGCTGGACTTGCTACAGCAGACGGGGAAATCCACGTTTCTTGGTGGGCGGGATGCGCACCAATGGATTCCGCGGCTCAAAAGGGCCTTTGAACGCGGTGAATTTCGTGGGTACTATGTCCCAGAAGAGCCGGGTGAACGGCGTCTCGCGCAGAAACGATACTTAGCCAAATCCTCGCAGCTGTCCTTGGAGGAAGCCCTTGTTATTATGGAGCAAGCGATTGGTTTTTCGAATGATTTTGTTAAGATGGTCGATGTATCATTCGGTCCGACCTGGCGATCTGCCTGTTTGACTGGGAAGGAAAGAGTGAACTAAAAAGGCCTGAGGTCAAATTCTCCTCTTGACATCATGTAAGTTCATCAATAGAATCCTGCATTTCGTAACCTAGCCTGTCCGAGCACTTCAAGGAATCAATCTGTATTGAGGATTGAGACAGAGGATTGTGCGCGGATAGGCCTATGTGTCTTTGTTGGGCGGGTTGCTATTTGCGCTACAGAGTTGGTGTGAATCGATCAATGAAACATCGAGGGCAGGTACCCAAGCGGCCAAAGGGGGCAGACTGTAAATCTGCTGGCTTATGTCTTCCAAGGTTCGAATCCTTGCCTGCCCACCATGCCGAGCTTATTTGATCGTGGGTATTGTGGAGTGTAGGCATGCGGTCAGTACTGTTTTGGGGTGGGTGTAGGTGAGAGGTGTGAGTATCTGAGGCGATCGTGAAGCGGGTAGTCGTGAGTGCTGAGTGCTGATCCTTGGCGTATCAAATTGAATCAGGTGCGCGGCTTAGCGCTGAGCGCTCAGGGCTAATGAGGGAAAGGGCGGGCGTAGCTCAGTGGTAGAGTTCCAGCCTTCCAAGCTGGCTGTCGTGGGTTCAAATCCCATCGCCCGCTCCAACTCCAGCATGCTTGACCACGGGTGCGGGCAGAGGATGTGCGAGCAGATGGCGGCTGTGTAGTGAGGGCCCACGTAGCTCAGTTGGCAGAGCACGTCCTTGGTAAGGACGAGGTCACGCGTTCGATCCGCGTCGTGGGCTCCAGGCCAAGCTTGCTTGTCTTGCCGCCTTTCGAATGTGCGGCGGATCAGCACCTTTGAAGTGGTTTTAGCCGAAAAGGGGTGATGTATGGCGAAGGCGAAGTACGAGCGGAAGAAGCCGCACGTGAACATTGGGACGATCGGGCACGTGGACCATGGAAGACGACATTGACGGCGGCGTTGACGAAGGTGTGCTCGGATCGAGGGATGGCGAAGTATGTGCCCTACGACGAAGTGGCGAAAGCCTCGGAGAGTCAGGGACGGCGGGACGCCACCAAGATTATGACCATCGCCATCAGTCACGTGGAATATGAGACCGACAACCGGCATTACGCCCACGTCGATTGCCCGGGCCACGCCGACTATGTGAAGAACATGATCACGGGCGCGGCGCAGATGGACGGCGCCATCTTGGTCGTGAGTGCGGCTGATGGCCCCATGCCCCAGACGCGAGAGCACATTCTGTTGGCTCGGCAGGTGGGGGTGCCTTACATCGTGGTGTTTTTGAACAAGGCCGATAAAGTCGATGACAAAGAGCTCTTGGAGTTGGTGGGAGCTGGAAGTGCGGGAGCTGCTCACGAAGTATGGGTTCCCGGGCGACAAGACGCCGATCATCCATGGCAGTGCGCTGAAGGCGATGGAAGCCGATCAGGGTGAGCTGGGCGTGCCCTCCATTATGAAGCTTTTGGAAAGCGGGGTGGATACGTACATTCCGACGCCGCAGCGGCCGATCGAGAAGCCGTTCCTGATGCCGATCGAAGACGTCTTTACGATCAGTGGCCGCGGGACGGTGGTGACGGGGCGCTGTGAGCGAGGCATTGTGAAGGTGGGCGACGAAATTGAGATCGTGGGGCTGCGGCCCACGCAGACGACGGTGGTGACGGGTGTCGAAATGTTCCGTAAGGTGCTGGATGAAGGGCAGGCGGGAGACAATATCGGGGTTCTGCTCCGCGGCACAAAGAAGGAAGATGTGGAGCGCGGGATGGTGTTGTGCAAAGCGAAGACCATCACGCCGCATACGAAGTTCAAGGCGGAGATCTATGTGCTGACGAAGGAAGAAGGGGGGCATACGCCGTTCTTTAATGGGTATCGGCCGTTTTACTTCCTACGACGGATGTGACGGGAGTGGTGCAGTTGAATCCGGGTAGGAGATGGTGATGCCGGGGGACAATGTGAGTGTGACGGCGGAGTTGATCAGTCCGATTGCGATGGATCAGGGGTTGCGGTTTGCCGTGCGGGAAGGCGGCAAAACTGTCGGCTCGGGCGTCGTTACGGAAATCTTGGCCTGAAGTTGAGCGCTGTCGGCTGACAGCTAAGGAGAGTTGAGATGCGCGAGATTATCGACATGGCTTGTACGCTCTGCAAGCAGCGGAATTACTCGACCATGAAGAATAAGAAAAACGACCCGGATCGGTTGGAGCGAAACAAGTTCTGCAAGTTTTGCCGGAAGCATGTACCTCATAAAGAGGTGAAATAGTGTGCTGAGAGTTGAGTGCTCAGTGCTGAGTTGTGGTGATTTTCTGTGATGCCTCAGCACTCAGGGCTCAACACTGAGTGTAGGGGCATGGTGTCAATGGCAGCACATCGGTCTCCAAAACCGAGAGTCTAGGTTCAAATCCTAGTGCCCCTGCCAAGCTCAGCGTGCTTCAGTTGCCGGCTATAGGGGTGAGGGAGCGGACTTGTGAGTGGTGTCGAGGGGCGGGAGGGCTTGCAGTAGAGCCTGGTAATTTTGGTGAGTGATTGGCAGGTTTGTAGGGCAGTGGGGCGGTAAAGCGCGGAGTATCTGATGTTCAAGCGAATGACAGAGTCGATTCGGTTGTTTGTGACGGACGTGCGGACCGAGATGAAGAAAGTCTCGTTTCCGAGTCGTGCGGAAACTATCGGCTCAACAACAGTCGTTATTGTGTTCTGTATCCTGATGTCGGTCTACCTATCCGTCATTGACTCATTCCTCTCCTGGTTGGTTGGGAAGCTCATTTGAATCAGCCAAAAAGAGGGGCAGCAGCATTTCATCGAAGGCCTGAGGGTGGTGCATGACAAAGAACTGGTACGTCATACATACGTACGCGGGTTTTGAGGGGCGTGTGAAAACCAGCCTCATGGAGCGTGCGAGTCAAATGGGGCTTGTGGAGAAGGTCGGGCAGGTGCTTGTTCCGACTGAAGACGTGATTGAGATAAAGGATGGGAAACGGCGGACATCTCGTCGGAAATTCTTCCCGGGATATGTTCTGGTGGAGCTGGAGTCTCCGTTGGCGGATGAGACGCTCCAGATGATCAAGGAGACTCCCAAAGTAACGGGATTTGTCGGCGGCGGAGTTGTGCCCACGCCGCTTAGTGAGGAGGAGGTCGAGTCCCTGCTTAAGCAAGTTGATGCGGGTCAAGCGGAACCGCGTGAGCAGGTCAAATTCATCAAGAGTGATAATGTCCGTATTATCGATGGTCCGTTTCTGGGGTTCAATGGTGTAGTGGACGAAGTTGATCAGGATCATAGCCGATTGAAGGTCATGGTCAGCATCTTCGGCCGGTCGACCCCGGTTGAATTGGGATTTCTGCAGGTTGAACGGATTTAATGCAGCGGTCAGCGGTTAGCCGTCGGCTCTCAGCTTAGGCTGAAGGCTGAAAGCTCAAGACTGAAAGCTCGGGAGAAGAGACATGGCAAAAGAAGTATCAGCGCAGATTAAGTTGCAAATCCCGGCCGGCAAGGCCAATCCAGCGCCTCCGGTGGGCCCGTCGCTGGGCCAGCATGGCGTCAACATTATGGAGTTTTGCAAGCAGTTCAATGCCAAGACTCAGAAGGAGGGGGACAGCATCATCCCCGTGGTCATCACGGTCTATAAGGATCGTACATTCAGCTTCATCATGAAGACGCCTCCGGCTTCGGATCTGCTGAAGAAGGCCGCCGGAGTCATTAAGGGCTCTGGTGTCCCGCAGAAGGACAAAGTGGGGAAAATCACCAGGCAGCAGCTGAACGAGATCGCGCGCAAGAAAATGGGTGATCTGAACGCCGCCGATGTGGAGGGGGCAGCCAGAATTATTGAAGGAACTGCGCGCAGCATGGGTGTTGTGATTCAGGGTTAATTTCGAGACCGAAGGAGCGGCAGGCTATGGGAAAGAAGATGAATGCGGCGCTCAAGAATGTTGAGCCGCGTGTCTACGGATTGCGCGAGGCGGTTGAGACCGTGAAGCGCTCGGCGTTTGCGAAGTTCGATGAGTCGGTCGATCTGGCGCTTCGGCTCGGGATCGATCCTAAGCGCTCGGATCAGCTTGTTCGAGGAACGGCAGCGCTTCCTCATGGGACGGGGAAAAAGGTTCGGGTGCTGGTCTTTGCCAAGGGCGAAAAGGAGCAGGAGGCGAGGCAGGCGGGAGCCGACTATGTGGGTTCCGATGATTTGATGGAGAAAATTAAGGGCGGGTGGATGGAGTTCGATTGTGCCATTTCTACCCCTGACCTCATGGCGTCTGTCGGAAAACTCGGGAAGGTGCTCGGACCTCGAGGGCTGATGCCGAATCCCAAAACGGGAACGGTGACATTCGAAGTCGGGAAGGCTGTTGCCGATATTCGGAAGGGACGGGTTGAATTCAAGGTTGAAAAGGCTGGTATTGTGCATGTGTTGGTCGGGAAAGTGTCCTTTGATCCGGCGAAGCTCTACGACAATGCGTCGGCCATCCTTGAATCCGTTATTAAGGCAAAACCTGCGTCCTGCAAGGGGCGCTATCTTAAGAGCGCTACGATTACGAGCACGATGGGACCGGGAGTGAAGTTGGATACCATCGCACTGACGAAGCAGTGGAGTTAGATGGAGGACGTCGATCGTCGGTGGTCGGTCGGGAAGACCCGGTAGGTCCTGATTGATCAGCGGTGGATGGCGAATCTTTGGAGAGGGAGAGCGATGAAGAAGGAAGAAAAGGTTACGACAGTGGCGGCATTGGCCGAAAAGTTCGGTCGCGCCAGGTTGGCTATCTTGACGGAATGCGTCGGTCTTCCTGTCAATGAGGTCACGGAGTTACGCAAGCAACTTCGAGGGGTCAAGGCCGAATACCGAATCGTGAAGAATACGCTCGCGGCTCGTGCTGCCGAGGGCACCGCGCTGATTGGGCTCAAGGAGCATCTCAAGGGACCGACCGGCGTCGTCATTGGGTATGATGATCCCGTGTTGCCGACCAAGGTGTTGAGGGATTTTATCGGAGCGGAAAAGCGCGAAGAGAAGATTAAAATGACGGCCGGTGTGCTGGAAGGCAAACTTCTTCAGCCGGATGATCTCGTGGCCGTCGCGAGGCTGCCCAAGAAAGAAGTGCTCATTGCGATGTTGCTCTCGGCCATGCAAGGGCCGATTCGTGGGGTTGTGTATACATTGAGTGCGGTGTTGTCAAAATTTGTCAGAGTCATTGCAGCCATTCAGGATAAACGGAAAGGAGAAGGGGAAATGCCAGCTACAGAAGGAAAATTGTCGCAAGAGGAATTGATCAAGGCGATCGAGGGTATGAGCGTGCTCGATTTAGCCGAGCTTGTCAAGGGGTTGGAAACGAGATTCGGCGTCACGGCGGCGGCACCGGTTGCGGTGGCGGCGGCACCGGCTGCAGGAGGCGGGGCGGCAGCACCAGCTGAAGAGAAAACCGCATTCGATATCATTCTTGCGTCCGCACCGGCGGACAAGAAAATTCAGGTCATTAAGGTGGTCCGCGAGCTTACCAATCTCGGATTGAAGGAAGCAAAGGATCTGGTTGAAGGCGCTCCGAAGCCGGTCAAGACGGGAGTGGCTAAGGAAGAAGCGGATACGATGAAGAAAAAGCTCGAAGAAAGCGGTGCAAAAGTCGAAGTGAAGTAGGGCTATCATTCGTCATAGTCACTGGTCATTGTGCATGGGCGGCAGGTTGATTGCGGGAGGCCTGTTTGTGCATCTCATGACCGGTGGCTGCTGTTCACCGCCAACCAGTGTGGAGGAGTAGGAATGTCCGAAACGACTCTGCAGGAGTTCGTCGAGCGGAAAGATTTTTCACGCATTCGAACCAATATCGATATTCCAGATCTGATCGAAATTCAGAAGCGCTCCTACGAGGAGTTTCTGCAATTTGAGGTCGAGCCGGATCGCCGGAAAGATTATGGATTGCAGGCGGCGTTGGCCAGCGTGTTTCCGATTCCAGACTATAACAACACGGCCGTACTCGAATTTTCAAGTTACACCTTGGGTGCTCCAAAGTACGATGAGCGCGAGTGTCTCGAGCAGGGGATGACGTTTGCGGTTCCGCTGAAGCTGCGTGTCCGCTTGGTGGTATTCGATAAGGAAGATAAAGGACCTCGTAAGAAGGTGCTCGATGTGCGGGAGCAAGAGGTCTATGTCGGTGAATTGCCACTGATGACCGAGCGCGGAACCTTTATCGTGAATGGAACCGAACGAGTCGTCGTCAGTCAGCTTCATCGGTCGCCTGGCGCCTCCTTTACCCACGATAAGGGCCGCACGCATGCGAGCGGGAAAGTATTGTATTCGGCGCGTATTATCCCCTATCGAGGCTCATGGCTGGATTTTGAGTTTGATGCCAGGGATATTCTTTATGTTCGGATCGATCGTCGGCGGAAAATGCCCACCACGATTTTATTGAAAGCCTTCGGGTTTTCGAGTGACGATCTCCTCAAAATGTACTACCCCGTTGAGGAAATTCGGGTCTCCAAGGGCAAGATGTTCCGCAAGTTGGATGCGGAGATTCATCATGGACTTCGTTGTTCTGCCGAGGTAACCGATAAGAATAGCAAGGAGCCGTTGGTGCGGGAGGGGGCTCGGCTGACCAAGGGGATGATCGCCAAGCTCAAGGCAGCAGGAGTGAAAGAGATCCCTATGCTTCCCGGTGAGTTGGTGGGCCGCGCCATTCTTACGGAGTTAGTCGACTCAAAGAAGAACAAGCTGGCGGAGAAAAATCAGCGGTTAACTCCCGAGATCGTCGAGCAAATCGTCGAGAGCGATGTCGAAGAGTTTAAGGTGATCTATCTCGATATGGCCACAGCCACGCCGGTGATTCTCGATACGTTGGAGATGGAGAAGATCGGTTCAAAAGAGGAGGCGATGGTGGAGATCTACCGTCGCCTGCGTCCGGGAGAGACTCCGTCAGTCGATACTGCGCGGGCCTTGTTCGATAATCTTTTTTTGAACTCCAAGCGGTACGACCTTTCGCCGGTAGGTCGCCTCAAGCTCAATAAGAAGCTTGGATTGGATTTGCCACTCGAACAGCGAACGCTCACCGCACAGGATATTGTTGAAGTCATCCGGTATCTCGTGAATTTGAAGATCGGCAAGGGGGAAATCGACGATATCGATCACTTGGGGAATCGTCGAGTACGATCCGTCGGGGAATTGCTCGAAAATCAGTTTCGGCTGGGCCTCGTTCGGATGGAGCGCAGTATCAAGGAGCGGATGAACCTTCTTGATATGGAAACGGTTCTTCCGCACGACCTGATCAACGCCAAGCCGGTGGTTGCGGCGGTCAAGGAATTCTTCAGCAGTAGCCAGTTGTCCCAATTTATGGACCAAACCAACCCTCTAGCGGAAATCACGCATAAACGTCGTCTATCCGCGCTTGGCCCAGGTGGGTTGACCAGAGAGCGCGCTGGGTTCGAGGTTAGAGACGTGCATCCGTCCCACTATAGCCGTATCTGTCCGATTGAAACACCGGAAGGTCCCAATATCGGGTTGATTACGTCGTTGGCCACATATGCACGGATTAACCAATTTGGATTCATCGAGGCACCCTACCGGAAGGTTGTAAAAGGGCGTGTGACGGATGAAATCGAGTTTCTCTCCGCGATCGAGGGCGACAAATACATCATCGCTCAGGCGAACTCGAAGCTGGATGGAACCGGTAAATTGGTGTCCGAAACAGTCTCTTGCCGTCATGGTGGAGACTTTGTCTTAGCCACGCCGGATAAAATCGATTATATGGACGTATCGCCGAAGCAAGTCGTGAGTGTCGCGACGGCGCTCGTCCCATTTTTAGAGCACGACGATGCCAACCGCGCGCTGATGGGATCCAACATGCAGCGGCAGGCTGTTCCGTTGGTCACGTCCGAATCTCCGCTGGTTGGGACGGGGATGGAGGCTGTGGTCGCCAGAGACTCCGGATATGTGATCCAAGCTCGGCGTCCCGGTGTCGTCGAGAGTGTCGATGCGACCCGTATTGTGGTACGGGCCGAATCAAAAGACGGCAAGAAGGGGAAAGATTCGGGATTGGATGTTTACGATCTTATTAAGTTCCAGCGATCAAATCAAAATACCTGCATTACGCAAACTCCCGTGGTTCGAATCGGTCAGCCGGTGAAGCAGGGGCAAGTCTTGGGGGATGGGCCGGCGATTGATCATGGAGAGTTGGCGTTGGGAAAAAACGTGCTTGTCGCGTTCATGCCCTGGGGTGGGTATAACTTCGAAGATGCCATCTTGCTCAGTGAAAAGTTGGTGCGCGAGGACGCCTTCACGTCCATCCATATTGAAGAATTCGAGGTGGAAGCTCGTGACACCAAGTTGGGTAAGGAAGATGTGACGCGAGATATTCCCAATGTCGGCGAAGAGGCGCTCAGAAATTTGGATGAGAGCGGCATCATCCGCATCGGTGCCGAGGTCAAGCCGGGCGATATCCTTGTCGGTAAGGTGACGCCTAAAGGCGAGACTCAATTGACTCCGGAAGAGAAATTGCTCAGGGCGATCTTTGGTGAGAAGGCCGGTGATGTGAAGGATACGTCGCTCACGGTGCCTCCTGGTGTGGAAGGCATTGTCGTCGATGTGAAAATCTTTTCGCGCAAGGGGCTCGATAAGGATGAGCGCTCGAAGAGCATTGAAACCGATGACCAAATGAAATTGCAGCGTGATCACCATGAAGAGCTGCGGATCATCGACGAAGAGAAGACGAAGAAGATTCGGAAGCTCTTGCTCGGTAAGGTGGTGGGACGCGATCTGATGGATCCTGAAAGCGGCGATGTCATCCTCAAAAAGAAGGGGAAATTGACCGCAGAAATCCTCAAGCGATTGCCTGATGACACGGTGCGGCACATTATCCTGAGCGATCCAGACGAGCAAAAGGAGCTTGAGGATGTCGAGCGGAGGGCGAAGGAGCAGATCGAAATCTTGCAGACGTTGTATGACGAAAAAGTCGGCCGGCTAAAGCGGGGCGACGAGTTGCCTCCGGGCGTCATCAAGCTCGTCAAGGTCTATATTGCGATGAAGCGCAAGATCCAAGTGGGCGATAAGATGGCCGGTCGTCACGGCAATAAAGGCGTCGTGTCTCGAGTATTGCCGGAAGAGGATATGCCCTACTTGCCGGATGGGACTCCCGTTGAAATTGTCTTAAATCCACTCGGTGTGCCTTCTCGTATGAATGTGGGCCAGATCTTGGAAACCCACCTCGGATGGGCCGCGAAAGCATTGGGAGTGAAGGTGGCGAGTCCGGTATTTGATGGAGCCTCTGAGAAGGAAATTAAGGAATTGCTCAAAAAAGCGAAGCTCCCAATGAGTGGCCAAGCTCAGCTCGTTGACGGAAAAACCGGAGAGCCGTTCGGGAGCCCGGTCACCGTCGGGTACATGTATGTGCTCAAGTTACACCACTTGGTGGACGACAAGATTCACGCACGGTCCATCGGTCCGTATTCGCTTGTGACGCAGCAGCCGTTGGGCGGGAAGGCCCAATTCGGAGGTCAGCGATTAGGGGAAATGGAAGTGTGGGCTCTGCAAGCGTATGGAGCGGCGTCCACATTACAGGAATTCCTCACGGTCAAGTCCGACGACGTTCCTGGACGGTCTCGCATGTACGAAGCGGTCGTCAAGGGCGAGCCATTCCTTGAGCCGGGGTTGCCGGAGTCATTCAATGTGTTGGTCAAGGAGTTGCAGAGCTTGGGGCTTGATGTTGAATTAGTGAAGACGCAAGACTAACCGCTTGTGTGTCGGCGAGTGGCCGGCATCAGAGGAGGTCATTACCTTGGAAGGCGTATATACATTATTTGAAAAGCAGCGGGATTCTGTCTCGTTTGATTCGATGCGTATTCGCATCGCTTCGCCCGAGAAAATCAGATCCTGGTCCTACGGTGAGGTCAAAAAGCCGGAGACGATCAATTATCGGTCATTCAAGCCGGAAAAAGATGGGCTCTTCTGCGCCAAGATTTTTGGTCCAACGAAGGATTGGGAGTGTAACTGCGGAAAATATAAGCGGATGAAACATCGCGGAATCGTCTGCGATAAGTGCGGTGTTGAAGTCATTCAATCGAAGGTTCGCCGTGAGCGGATGGGGCATATCGAATTAGCTGCGCCTGTCGCCCATATATGGTTTCTGAAGGGCGTCCCGAGCCGGATCGGAACTTTGCTTGACATGAGTCTCAAGCAGTTGGAGAAGATTCTCTACTTTGAGAGCTACGTGTGTGTGGATCCCGGGTCAACGGATCTATCGGAAAAAGAATTAGTTCCTGAGGATAAGTTGCGCACGCTTGTTTCGGAATATGGATCGAGCGGGTTCAAGGTCGGGATAGGGGCCGAGGCGATCCGTGACTTGCTGAGAAAGATTGATATCAATGCCTTGTGGGACGAATTACAAGTAAAGGCCAAGGCGTCCACTTCTGCGGCGATGAAGAAGAAGTATGCAAAGCGGCTCAAGGTGCTTGAGGCATTCAGAAAATCGGGGAATAAGCCGGAGTGGATGATCATGGATGTGATCCCGGTCCTTCCTCCGGAACTGCGTCCCTTGGTTCCGTTGGATGGGGGACGGTTTGCCACATCCGATCTCAACGATCTGTACCGACGTGTGATCAATCGCAATAATCGGTTGAAGCGGCTCATGGAGCTGAAGGCGCCGGGAGTGATTATCCGGAATGAAATGCGAATGTTGCAGGAAGCGGTCGACGCCCTTTTTGACAATGGGCGGCGAGGTCGTGCCATTCGTGGACCCAACAAGCGGCCGCTGAAGTCGTTAAGCGACATGCTCAAAGGAAAGCAGGGGCGGTTTCGACAGAATCTGCTCGGGAAACGCGTCGATTATTCAGGTCGTACGGTCATCGTCGTCGGGCCGGAGTTGCGCCTGCATCAATGCGGGCTGCCCAAGAAGATGGCGTTGGAATTGTTCAAGCCGTTTATCTTCCATAAGCTGGAGGCGCGTGGAGCCGCAACGACGATTAAGAGCGCGAAGCGCTTGGTGGAGAAGGAGCGCCCGGAAGTCTGGGACGTTCTTGATGAGGTCATTCGGGAACATCCGGTCCTGCTGAATCGGGCGCCAACGCTTCATCGATTGGGCATTCAAGCTTTTGACCCGGTGTTGGTGGAAGGGAAGGCGATTCGCTTGCACCCGCTCGTCTGCGCCGCATTCAACGCGGACTTCGACGGAGATCAGATGGCGGTGCACGTGCCGTTGTCTGTGGAGGCACAAGTCGAGGCTCGTGTCTTGATGATGTCCATTAACAATATTCTCTCTCCTGCTAACGGGAAACCGATTGCCGTGCCATCGCAGGACATGGTGTTGGGATGTTACTGGTTGACTAAAGAGCGACTCGGGGCCAGAGGTGAGGGGAAGGTCTTTGGGTCAGCTGAAGAGGTTCGAATCGCATTTGACGCCCGCGAAGTGGAAGAGCATGCTCGGATTAAGGTGCGCCTGTCCGGCTCACTGGTGCAGACGACCGTCGGGCGGGTGCTGCTGTCGGAAATTCTCCCGTCAGGGCTCCCATTCGCCAATGCGAATAAGCTCATGACGAAGAAGGAGATGACCAAGCTCATTGATGCGGTCTACCGTCAGACCGGTCATCGTGACACTGTCGAATTTCTGGATAAGATCAAGGATATCGGCTTTACCTACGCGACAAAAGCCGGACTGTCGATCTGTATCGACAACATGCACATTCCCAGTAAGAAAGAAGACTTCATTGGGAAGGCGCAGCGCGAGGTGAATGAGATCGAGAAGCAGTATTCTGAGGGCTTGATCACGAACGGAGAGCGGTACAATAAGGTCATCGATATCTGGGCTCATGTTACGGAACAGGTTTCAAACGAGATGATGAAAGAGCTTGGGGCCGGGGGCGATCCCGGTAAGGTCGAATCGTTTAACCCCATCTTTATGATGGCCGATTCCGGTGCGCGTGGCAGCTCACAGCAAATCCGTCAGCTGGGTGGGATGCGCGGCCTGATGGCAAAACCATCGGGTGAGATCATTGAAACACCGATTACGGCCAATTTCCGTGAGGGCCTGACGGTGTTGCAGTATTTCATCTCGACTCACGGTGCCCGTAAGGGTCTCGCCGATACAGCGCTGAAGACCGCCAATTCAGGATACCTGACTCGTCGCCTTGTCGACATTGCTCAGGACGTTATTATTCACGAGCTTGACTGTGGGACGCGTGACGGCATTACTGTCAGTGCACTCGTGGAAGGTGGAGAGGTTATTCAGCCTTTAGAGGAACGAATTCTTGGCCGTTTGGCGGCAGAGGACATTCGTGACCCAGTGACAGGGGAAATCATTGTTTCTTGGAACGAAGAGATTACTGAGGAGCTGACCAAGTCGGTCGTTGAAGCCGGAGTGGACCGTGTCAAGATTCGATCCGTCCTGACCTGTCAAGCGCCGCGCGGCGTGTGTCGAGCCTGTTATGGGCGTGACTTAGCGCGGGGGCGTCTGGTCGAGAAAGGTGAGCCGGTCGGTGTCATCGCGGCGCAGTCAATCGGAGAGCCCGGAACACAGCTCACCATGCGGACGTTCCATATCGGTGGTACGGCCAGTAAGGTGGTGGAGCAGACGGTGCTCGAGGCCAAGCATGCTGGACGGATCAGGTTCATGAGTTTTGATGCGAAGAAGAACGCCGACATTCACAACGCTGGGATTGCTGTTCGCAATAAGGATGGTGAATGGGTGGTCATGAATCGCAATACAAAAATTGCGATCGTCGACGATAGTGGCCGAGAGCGAGAGAAGTACCCCGTCGTGTATGGGGCTAAGATCAAGATCAAAGATGGCGATCCCGTTGTCGTAGGGCAAAAACTAGTTGAGTGGGATCCGTACTCTCTTACGATCTTAACAGAGGTGGGGGGGAGAGTCGCTTACGGAGACATCGTCGAAGGCGTCACGATGAAGGACGAGTTCGACGAAGTGACGGGGTTGTCTCGTAAGGTGATCATTGAACATACCGGTCAGACGCTCCGTCCTCGCGTGTCGATCAAAGATGAGGGAGGCAAGACCGCTAAAGTGCCTGGCGGTTCGAATGCCGTTGCGCGGTATTTGTTGCCGGTCGGGGCCCATATCTTCGTCGAGAAGGGGGCCACGGTATTTCCCGGGGACGTCTTGGCAAAGATTCCTCGAGAGACTACGAAGACGAAAGATATTACAGGGGGTCTTCCTCGGGTCGTGGAGCTGTTTGAAGCCCGCAAACCGAAAGAACAGGCCGTCATCACGGAAATTGATGGCGAGGTCTCTTACGGTGGGTTTGTGAAAGGACAGCGCAAGGTCCTGGTCGACAATAAAATGGGTGACGTGAAGGAGTATTTTATTCCCAAAGGGAAGCACGTGAACGTGCATGAGGGTGATTGGGTTCGCGCTGGCGAACCCCTCATGGACGGGTCGGCGAATCCTCATGACATTCTGGATGTCCTTGGTCCTAATGAGTTGCAGAAGTATTTGGTGGATGAGGTTCAGGATGTCTACCGATTGCAGGGTGTGTCGATCAATGACAAACATATTGAAATCATCGTGCGACAGATGTTGCGCAAGGTTCGCGTTGAGGATCCTGGTGATACCCAGTTCCTACCTGGTAGTCAGGTAAGTAAGGGTGTCTTTGAAAGGGAAAATGAGCGAGTGCTTTCGAAAAATGGAACCCCAGCCTTAGGGAAACCAGTGCTGTTGGGTATAACGAAGGCGGCCTTGACGACCGACAGCTTTATTTCGGCGGCCTCTTTCCAGGAAACAACACGCGTCTTGACGGAAGCAGCCATCAATGGTCGGGAGGACAATCTCCTGGGATTGAAGGAAAACGTCATTGTCGGGCGCCTCATTCCTGCCGGATCCGGGTTTGAGGAGTATCGAGATACATTCGTGATGAGTGAAAAGCCGGAAGGCCTGTCTGTTGGTGCTGGAACGCCGGCGACCGCGCTGACATCAGAATCAGTTGTGTCAACCGCGTCAGGAGAAAATGCTCGATCGTAGCAAAGTAGTGGTCGTTCACCCCTTGACAGTTGGTGATCGCATCACTATAATCCGGCGGCTTTGCAGGTGATGGGACGTACTTGATAGCTTGAAGAGGATCAGAACGTAATGCCTACGATCAATCAGTTGGTTCGAAAGGGGAGGGTATTTGTCAAGTCCAAGACAAAAAGCCCGGCCTTGAGGTCTTGCCCTCAAAAAAGAGGAGTCTGTCTGCGTGTTTATACGACGACTCCGAAAAAGCCGAATTCAGCATTGAGGAAAGTTGCACGTGTGCGTTTGACGAACGGCATGGAGGTGACGACCTATATTCCTGGCGTAGGGCACAATCTCCAGGAGCACTCAATCGTGCTTGTGCGAGGGGGGCGTGTTAAGGACCTTCCAGGCGTTCGTTACCACTTGGTTCGTGGTGCGCTAGATGCTGTCGGGGTAGCTGGTCGAAAGCAGAGTCGTTCGAAGTATGGAGCTAAGCGTCCAAAGTAACCGTCTTGTTGTGATGGGTTTAATCTAGATATCAGAATAGGTCACTATGCCACGCAGTAGATTTTTAGGTCAACGGGAAGTGCTTCCAGATGTTCGCTATCGTGATAAGTTGGTGGGCAAGTTTATTAATGCACTGATGAGTAGTGGAAAGAAGAGTACCACTGAGCGTATCTGCTACGGAGCATTCGATGTGATTCAAGAGAAGACGGGTGGTGATCCGCTCAAGGTATTTAAGGCGGCGGTGGATAATGTGAAGCCGATTGTTGAGGTTAAGTCTCGCCGGGTTGGAGGGGCTTCCTATCAGGTGCCGGTTGAGATCAGGCCGGCCCGTCGTGTTTCTTTGGCTTTGCGCTGGTTGTCGCAGTTTGCTCGTACGCGTGGTGGTAAGAGTATGCGTGAAAAGCTCGCAGCCGAATTGATTGATGCCTCGAATAACACTGGGGCTGCGGTGAAGAAACGGGAAGACGTGCATCGGATGGCTGAGGCGAATAAGGCATTCGCTCATTATCGCTGGTAACGTCGTTCTGTGCTGCAGTTGAGCCGTGCTGCGATTCGCAGATCGGGGTGCTCGTACATCGCAGCAGTATGATGCGGCTTGATCTGCAGCACATTTGTTTTTAGAGGGGTAGAAGTGGCTCGTCAAACGTCGCTGGATCACACAAGAAACATTGGCATCATGGCTCATATTGATGCAGGGAAGACTACGACCACTGAGCGGATCCTCTATTACACGGGAATGACTCATAAGCTGGGTGAGGTTCATGAGGGTGCGGCCACGATGGATTGGATGGAGCAGGAGCGGGAGCGAGGTATTACTATTACCGCTGCCGCGACGACCTGTTTCTGGCGTGACCATCGGATTAATATTATTGACACGCCTGGGCATGTGGACTTTACGATTGAAGTGGAGCGTTCGCTCCGTGTGCTTGATGGGGCGGTGGCCGCGTTTGATTCCGTGCAGGGAGTTGAGCCTCAGTCTGAAACGGTTTGGCGCCAGGCTGACAAATACCATGTTCCTCGGATCGCCTTTATGAATAAGATGGATCGGATTGGGGCTGACTTTTATGGCAGCGTTCAATCGATTATTGATCGCCTTGGAGCGAAGCCTGTTCCGATTCAGATCCCAATTGGTCGTGAGGCTGAGTTTCGTGGCTCTATCGATTTGGTTAGGATGAAGGGGTACTTTTACGACGACGAGACGCTGGGTGCAAAATATAAGGTTGATGAGATTCCTTCCGATCTTCTCGCTCAAGCAAAAGAGTACCGGGAGAAAATGCTTGATGCTGTCGCGGAGTTTGATGATCAGGTGATGGAGAAGTATTTAAACGGTCATCCGTTGACGGAAGAGGAAGTCATGCGGGCAATTCGGGCGGCGACGATCTCGATGAAGATCACGCCGGTCCTTTGTGGCTCAGCATTTAAGAATAAGGGAGTGCAGCAACTTCTGGACGGTGTTGTTGATTACCTTCCTTCACCGTTGGATATTCCACCTGTTATGGGCGTAGATCCTAATAGCGGTAAGGAAGTGGAGCGGAAGTCTGATGATGCGGCACCCTTTGCTGCCTTGGCGTTCAAGATCATGTCTGATCCATTTGCCGGTCAGTTGACTTACTTCCGTGTCTATTCGGGAACCCTTAAGACCGGAACTCCGGTCTTGAACGTGACCAAAGGAGCAAAGGACAGAATCGGTCGTCTCCTGAAAATGCATGCCAATAAGCGAGAGGAGATCGACGAG
>JAMXAU010000040.1 GCA_024281365.1 Nitrospira sp. | reverse complement strand
AGCGCCCCGAAAAAGATCACCTGTGCCACAACCGGTGTATGCTGCAGAATTAATGTCGGCAAGACCAACTGCGAATCCTGCTCCAGCAAGGCCCCAAACTTGACAGGGTCCACCAACGTGGCCGAGTACGCAAGAAACATCGGAACAAAGCAGAACACAAAATAGAGTCCGGCCCCCAACAGTGCCCCCCGCACGGCGGTCTGCTCGTTCCTCGCCGAGGTGATCGTTGGAGACATTCTGCTTGCGGAATTGATCCAAGCATCATGGTCATCCAGGCTCCCAGGAATGGAATCCACTCCACGAGTGTTGCCGCAGGAAACAGATTCAGCTTGCCGGCCTCCGCTGCACGGAATCACCGCCGGCACGCCACCCGCCAGATCCCCGACGATGGATGCGATATAGAGGAGCCCTCCCACGATCACTTGAAATTTGGACCAAATCCAGAATGGCCACGACATCCTCCCGAAGGTCGTATAGGTCAAGACAATCGCTGCGCCAATCATAATCCCAACCCACCGACTGACCCCACCTTCGGTCACCACATTCAAGACCAGCCCCAGCACTTTGCAATTGTGCCGCCACCCATCCCACATACGAGGCGACGACGCAGAGTGTGCAGAGGACCTGAACCGCTGCGGGCAAACGGTACCGATAACGGTAATCTCCTACCGTCAGTAGATTGAGGCGATACAACCGAGGAGCGAAAAACAGCCCGGCCAGCACCAAACACATGCTGGATCGAATGGATCGGCCACGACGCCGCGAAGCCCCTCTTTGACGAACGTCGCCGAGATTCCCAGCACGGCTTCAGCACCGAACCACGTCGCAAACACGGTAGCCGTCACCACCGCCAAAGGTAGACTTCTCCCGGCCACGGCAAAATCCTTGGAGTTCTGCACGCGTGTCGCGGCGAACAGTCCAATACCGACGGAGAGAAGCAGATAGAGGATGACGAACCAGAGGACCACGTGCGAAGAATAATGCGATCTGCGTGAGCAATCAATCAGCATTCAGAATCCTGCCGAGCCAGGAAGTAGCCTCAATGGCAAGACTTAAACCAAGCCAATGGAAGGAAGCGTCATAGGTGGCAACGCATGCTACACAGGCCGAGGAGCCCGGAGAAATATCGGATACCGACCGAATGAATTAGCGGTCAGGGGAGTTGGGTTTAGAAGAAATCGGTTGCGGTACAAGCATGTGCAAATCGGCCTGTTTTCTCCTGACGACCCAGCCCAGGAGATCTCCTCACCCGGGTTTGAACCCCCAGTATTGAGATGCTCCGAGTCGCACTGGAGGCGACAACCAACTAGAAAGAGATTATGCCATGTGACTCAACAGGCAGAACCTTGGTCCACTGCACTTCACCCGGCGTGAAGAGATTCACCGCATATTCCCAGAGCCTGAGGGACTGGATACGCGTGCGGCCAAATCCAGAAGTTGTCGCGGCATTTCGTGGCCAGCTACCCGTTAGACGGAGAATCCCATGCTCACTGCGATTCAAACTGCACACCTCGCCCTGTTCGATCAAAACCCGTTCACCCTCGATCGATTCGCAGAGGCTATACGCACACACCTTGGACCCATCAACTCGTACCTCTTGCCGGCGTTCAGACAGCAAGCCTTCCGATTCTCTACCAATAGCCGTCGGTACAACTGTGAGATTCAGATTTCCCATGTTGGTCATCTCCCCATTCAGGGAAACTTCCCCCTGAACATTGCTCTATCACCCGGACAGCATCACTCAACCGTCTACACATTAACATTGAGCAAGTGTCGTACCTAATAAAACGCTTCCGAATTCCCCCCAGCGATTCCACTGGAGTATCATGGGGATTCCTTATCCCCCATGTGTTTTTCTTCCATAGGGCCAAACCCATAGAGCGAATGAAAATGAGTTCACTCTCCCGGTGGATTACCCTTCTATCTCCTGGATTCTTCGAAATAATTTCAAGTGAATGCAAAAGCATGCATGATTAAGTTTGTAGCCATGCTGAAAAAGCGACGCTTACCCCTTGAATTCGCTCGCCATCATGAATGGCCCTGGTGTTATCTCGATCGCTCGATTGTTCACAGTGGACCTGAGTGGTCGATCACATCAGCTTTTCTACCCGAACACCAAGTAATCGGATACGTTGGCGATGAGGATTTTCTCGACGGTCGAGGAACGGCATGAGCAGCCTTAGTATCTCTCGACGCAGCGTGGCCATATCGCCGGCTGGTTCCGCCAGCGTGTGTGCACGTGATGTGGTTTTAAAGTCAGCAAACCGAACGGTCAGAACGACGGTCCGAAACGACTGAAACCCCTCCTGCTGCAACCGATCCATCACGCCCTTGCCGAGAAGTTCCAGTTCCCTGAGTAGTCGCTGGCTGTCGAGCGTATCGGCCTCAAAGGTATGCTGCTCGCTGATTGACTTGATCTCCGCATGTTCCTCAAGCGGAGTGATATCTCGGCCGCGAACCTTTTCATAGAGGTCGACCCCGCGTTTCCCAAGCAATTCATCGAGTTGCGACACCGTCAACGATTTCATATCTTGAACACACTTAAGCCCTTGCTGAGAAAGCAGAACTTCCGTCTTAGGGCCGATGCCGGGGATGGCCCTCAGTGGAAGCGGTGCGAGAAACGACTCGGCTTCTTCCTCACAGACAACCGTCAGTCCATCCGGCTTTGACAGCCCCGATGCAATTTTGGCGATCAGTTTGTTCGGCCCGATGCCGACTGAGGCTGTCAGCCGTGCTGCCGTGTAGATCGCAGCCTTCAACTCTCGAGACAGCAATGCGGCAGCTTGATAGGACTCCGTGAAACTCAAGTCGCCATAAGTTTCATCGATACTCGCCTGCTCCACGATAGGAATGAATCGCCTGACGACGCCCATGATTTCTGCTGAAATACGCGCGTACTTGGGCATATCGACCGAGACGAAGGCAACCGCCGGCTTCCCAGCCAGACGTGCACCCTCTGACAACCGCCACGCTACGGAAATCGGGGTCGCAGAGTGAATCCCGTACGCACGCGCCAGATAGTTCGACGTGGAGACCACTCCACGCCCTCTCCCACCCTGAGGGTCTGCCCCGACAACCAGCGGAATACCTCGAAGGGCGGGAGTATCCCGCTCCTCAATCGCCGCAAAGAACGCGTCCATGTCTAAATGGGCGATAATCCGAACCATCTTGTTCCCGACTGAATAAGAAGCCCGCTATTTCCCCGTAGATTTTTTCGATGAACCTGACGTACAATTTCTTCTGAACCTGCTGCTGCACGCACAAAGAGGAGTCGATCTAACGACTGAGTCTGCTAGACCACTAACGAAAGGTAGCTCTCGTGGCCATTCGCTGGTTTAACGTAATCGGATTTGTGATGCTGTTCAGTGCACTCTTCTTCAATGAGGTCGTGTACCTCAACGTGTGGTATGATTTCAACCTTTCCACAATAGTCCCGGCGATCATTTATCTCGCTGTTGGGATATGGCTTTCCTTGCGGGGAGAATCGACTTACCAGGAAGCGTGATATGAGTTGGACCACTCATAGCCTTCGAGAACCACAATTCTTGAGCGTAAACCAACATCGTCAGCAGCAGTTCACCATCAACATGGGCCCACTAGCTGGGCACATATCATCACTGAAAGGAGACAGCCCATGGGTATGAGTTTCATCAATTGGATTGGATTTGTGATGTTGCTCCTGGGTCTTTTGCTGAACGAGCTCTTCCTTGGGATGAACGCCTGGTATGAGCTCAACCTTGGGGCCATCATCATCGGTATTGTCTATCTGGTGGTTGGGGCCTCATTATCTCTCTGGCCAAATGCCAGCGACACAACCGCCTGAGCCGTATCTGACTTCGAATCGTGCTCGTGAAGCCATAGGAATGGGGAGAGTTTGATCTTCTCCCCGCTCATCTTCAGTGCGGTGCCTGACTACTGGGAATCCAGCAGGTGGAGTCGGCCTGTATGGTCCCGTAATCATTTTCTTGAGGTCCGCTGAGTCTACCCGGCCAACATCTGTTCGCTGCCTCACGTACCCCTTCCCTACAGAAATACACCAGACGTACCTCTATTCTTCCACCGACAGCAAATCTTACACCAGGACACGGTCACACCAAGTCAGACAGTGGATGCGCAACCACAGGCTGCAACGGCCATCGCATATCAAGAGTTGATCTCCCTAGATGAATCGACTACCATCTCAGTTAACGTGTGCCAGCCAAGAAATTCGGTGCAATTCGAGTAGGAACCCGACGCCCGTACCGGAGAGGGTTCCACAGATTCCCGGCCACCTATGCCAATCACCACAATCCCACTCTTAAACCAGGAGGAGGACTCTCATGGCAGACAAACAGTATAAGCAACTCGGCTGTCTGGATGTGCAACCGTCCGGGGGCTGCGGGTTCCAAGTGCGGGCTGAAACGGAGGCGGAGCTGATGCAGCTCGTCGCCACTCACGCGAAGCAATGCCATAAGTTGGACTCTATTCCCCCGGAGATGGCGACGAAAGTTCAGGCAGCAGTACAAACAGTGACCGTCAAGGTCTAGCCCGCACTTCGTAGTAAGTGAGAGCCCCCCGCCTCATCTGCTGGCGCATCACCCGCCTTGTGGAGAAAGGACCACGTATGGGATGGATAGGACGACTCGCTTGTATAGGCCTGCTCCTGTTAAGCACGAGCGGCTGTAGTTACCTCTTTTACCCTCATGCCAAGGAGTTTACCGCAAAGGCCAAGGGTACGACCGGCGTCGAAACACTGATCAACCTGACAACGATGGCGGAAGCGACCGCCCAGAAGGCAAAGGGCGGCAAGGGAGTCGACCAGCCGTTCGACGACCTACACAACCAGTTTCATGCCATCGACGATAATGTCTGCAGCGTCGACAAGTCTACCAGAGAACATCCGGCCTATGCCTTAGCCGTCACACACAACAAGGAACTCGTGACGATCTTCAAACGGCTCTGGAAGTTCAAAGAAGATCAACCACAAAGGGACCAGCATCTAGACCTCTTTGTGTCCGAGCTCCAGGAAATGCGTCCGACCTTACAATCACTGAGGTAATGTCCCCATGTCGCCATCACCCGAACAGGTCATTGAGAGTCAACGGCAGGATTGGAACCGTGTCGCCGGCGGCTGGGAGAAGTGGGATCGCTTCTTTGACGAACAGATGGCCTTCTTGAATCACCGGCTGGTCGCCGATGCTCGGGTACGGTCGGGCATGCGTGTGCTTGATCTCGGATCGGGAACCGGCTATCCCGCACTGCTCGCTACCCAGACAGTTGGAACAAACGGTCAGGTGATTGGAATCGATCTTGCCCTGCAGATGCTCGACGCCGCCAGACGAAAAGCGACTTCGCTGAAACTCTCCAACCTGACCTTTCAAACCGGCGATGTCACGTCCTTGCCGTTTGAGCAGGCCTCCTTCGATGCGGTCACGACCCGCTTCTGCCTGATGTTTCTACCTGAAATCCAAAAGGCTGTGACTGAGATCGCCCGTGTGCTTAAGCCGAATGCCTGGTTAGCGTCCGCAGTTTGGTCTGCTCCGGACAAGAACCCGTATCTCAAGATACCCATCGACATCATCAAACAATTCATTGAGATTCCGCCGCCGGATCCCACAGCGCCTGGCATTTTCCGTTTGGCGAAGCCCGGCGACCTTGCCGGCATGTTGCAGCCAGCTGGACTCGTTGATATCTCCGAGCAAGAATTTCTCGGAGACGTCCAATTTTCAGTGGCTGAAGAATACTTCTCCAGTCTGATGGACATCGCCGCCCCTATTCAGAATCTATGGACAAAGCTAAGCCCGACGCAACAGACCGAGGCCAGAGAACGAATCATCCAGACAGCCGGGCAATACCGGAAGGGGGCAGTCATCGCTTTACCGATCGCCGTCCGAATGGTGGCTGGACGCAAACCCGGATAAGGCATGTCGTCAAAGAACGACGGCTTCAAAGACTTTGTCCTGGGTCAGCTGACCGATCTCCGTGGCCTCACGGCGCGTGCCATGTTCGGCGGATACGGCCTCTATCATCGATCCACGTTTTTCGCCATCATTCACAACGGTCGTCTCTACTTCAAAGTCACCACAAGCACGCGCTCTCGCTATACAGACCATGGCATGAAGCCGTTTCGACCGAACGCCAAGCAAACACTGAAATCCTTCTACGAGGTACCGATTGATATTCTTGAAGACGGGGAAGCCCTGACTCAGTGGGCAACCGAGGCTGTCGAGAGGTGATCCTCGATGTCACAGGTTCTCTGGACCATCAGGCATATGCCAGGACGCGTCCCCACACTTGCCACCAGCTGAAGGCGGAGGAAGCACTCAGTCGGCGGTGCTGTGCACTATCCTGCTACACGCTCTTGAACTTCGTGACTTTGGCAAACAGGATGGCTGAGAACGGGATGAATAAACCCAGGAGGAGCTGCACGATAAGGAGTTCCCCGAGCTGACTATAGTCGGCTGGAGTCTGAACTGCACCGGTCGCCTGATCACGGACTGCCCGCGTAACAACAAACATCTCATTGAGATACTTCGTGCCTAGCTGGCCCAGCGAGAGTGCCAGGTTCGTGAAGGAGGCCATCACCGCAAAAAACGTGGCTTTCAGATTCGCCGGAGCCGAGTTGGCGATCCAGGCCAGCATGGGAATCATGGAGATCTGCACGAGCGGTGACTCCAACGCTGTATCGATCAAGGCGATGAATCTCGCATCGACGATTCCCCCGGTGAGGCTCGCCGTCCATTCATGCAGTCCGTAATACATCCCCGTAATCGGCAGGGCGAGAACCGTCCCTACGATGGTCAGAAACCCGACCACGTAGGCAATCGACCGCTCGGCCATGAAGCGACGAAAGACAAACATGCCTACCAGCGCCACGATGCCGCCGATGAGCGACAGCACTGAGAGAAACTGTTGATCGAATTTGAGATCGTCGATCATCCACCACGTGGCGCCAGGGCCTGACCCAGGAATCGCACGTAACGAAAAGACCACGGCGGCGGTGCCGACCAACGTGAGTCGCTTATCCGGCTCCAACTCCCGCATGAGCCGCGACATCAAGAACAGCACGATCGTCATAGAGCCGGCAAACACAATCTCTTCCCGGTATGGGAAGCCACCAAGGCCCACCGTCAACGTGAACAGCACAAAGGCCATGCTCCCGCCGAGGATCCACCAATTGGGCTTTGTCGGTTCAGACTCCGTATCACGCACATTCACCATCTGTCCCGCCTGCTCCGGCGAGAATCCTTGTTGAACCAACCGGTGTCGTTGTCGACGGCTCAACCACCAGGCGAACCCCACGCCAAGCACCGAGACGAAAGGAATGCCCATCGCCATCAGATAGATTCGCTTGTAGAGTTGAATAAGGTCAGCCTGCGGCATCCCCTCGGTTCCGCTGAAGACATACACATTCACCAATGCGACCGCAATCCCGCCGCCGACAATCGCCACACGGCCAAGCGTCTGCATGGTCGTGTGCATCAACTTGCGTGTCTGATCATCAAAGACTCGCCCCTGGTCGTCGACACGGGGAACGGCCTCGACCGTCATGGCATCAGCCACCGCATCCTGGACGACATACCCGATGGGGGCCAGTAACACGCTGATCACATACCACACCTCCGCCGGGAGGACGGACGTCATCAGCTCACGGTCGCCGATCAACAGCGCCATGATTCCCAGACTGACCGTAAGCAGTCCGGCACCTAACCCGACCAGCCAACTCTTCCACCGCCAGAGCAGATCGACCGTATGGCCGATCGGCATCTTGAGCGCCCAGGGAATCCCCGCCCAAAATCCCAGTGCTGCAAGAAATGACGCGGATAAACCAAGATAGTCTTTCACGAAGAAGGTCCCGACAATCCCGGTGAGACCAGAAATGCCGTAGGCGACGTAGACCATTAGCGGCGGGAGGTACGACAGCCGCATGTCACGGCCAAGGGACAAAATGTTGCGATCGATCCAATGCGCGACTGACATACGCCTCGCTAGAAGGAGATGCCACGCCGTTGACGACGTGCGACGAGAGACTGCACCTGTGCGTGCATGTCCTCAGCTGAAAGACAGACCCGGTCACCATGTCCGGCCAGCACCCACTCAAAACGATACGCGAGCAGTTTCTCCAGGGATTCAAACAACGCTGACTTGTTCCAAATCAGGCGAGTGGGAGCCTCCAGGGATTTCGTATGGGGATTCCACCAGAGATGATCGCCGGTAAAAAGAAAGGTCTCGCGATAGAGTAATGCCATACTCCCCGCCGTATGACCCGGCACGGGAATAATCTGGAAGTCCGATCCGATTCGGGTCGTCTCCTCTCCCTCAATGATCTGTTCCGCAGTGGAAGCCGCTTCCACATCCGCTCGATGAATGATCCGCTTGGCGCCGAAATGCGCCGCATACTTGTCCGAGTCGGCTACATCATCTTGGTGCGTGAGAAAGATATGAGCAATGCCGCCCCGACGTTCGAACACCTCAACGAGATGTTTGAGATAACGGGGAGAGTCGATCAGCCAATTCCCATCCGGATGTTCAATCAAAAAACTGTTGGCCCCGAAGGACTTCTCCGAATTGAAGCCGCAATAACTCACCCCATCATCGATGGGCAACGGAAAGCTTCCCATCGCCGTTTGAACCAAGGCTCTGTCGCGTTGCTCGGTCCCAATAGCCCCGACGGGACAGGTGAGCAGGGCCTGATAGGCTTGATGAATTTCCGGTCCACCGACCGGCTGACGGCTGACGGCTGAATACCTCCCGATTTCCTCAAAACTCACCGGCGCCAGCTGTCGACAAGTGTCGCAGTTGATACAGGTCGCATCGACATAAAAGTTGCCGGGTATGTTGGAGTCCAGCCGTTTGTTTCGGTCCGCCATTACATGACCTGCTTTGCCTGCTTTCCCCGATCCGCCGCTCGCCAGAGATACCAAGAGGCTACTGTACGATAGGGCTTCCACCGTTCGCCATACTGAAATACCTGTTTGGGGGTCGGCATCGAGCGGCGTCGATAGGCAATCCGAAATCCGTTTCGCACACCGAAGTCATCAACCGGAAGTACATCCGGTCGGCCCAATTGGAAAATCAACAGCATCTCGACGGTCCAGCGCCCAATCCCGCGCACCTTGATCAATCGTTCGACAATCTCGTCATCCCCGAGTTTCTGGATCACGCGATTCGTCGGTACCGTGCCATCGAGCGTCTTGGTGGCGAGATCCCGCAATGCCAAGATCTTCGACCTGGAGAACCCGGCAACTCTCATCGAGCGTATATTCAGAGCGAGAAGGTCATCGGGTCGAGGGAACTTCCGGCCAGGGAAGAGCGCCATGAATCGCGTGAGGATACTCTCGGCCGCCTTGTCATGGAGCTGTTGGTGGGCGATCGCACGAACGAGGGATTCAAACGGCAACCGACGGATGTTTGGTCTCAACGTACAGGCGCCGATGTCTTCCATCAGCCGGTGCATGACGGGATCGACTGTCGCCAGATACGCGACAGCGGGATCGCTACCCGATAACGGCATCAGCCTCAATTTCGACAAGCATATCGGGATCGATCAACCGCTTCACTTCGACCATGGTCGTCGCTGGTCTGATGGTGCCGAATACCTCTCCATGGGCCCGTCCGACCTCCTGCCATTGATCGATGTTCGCCAGATAAATCCTGGTTCGTACCACATCAGACAAGGACGCACCGGCCTGCTGAAGGGCGACTTCAATCATCTTCAAGGTTTGAATGGTCTGCGCGTAAGGATCTCCTTTACCGACCAGCCCGGACGGGGTCATCGCCGTGGATCCAGACACCGCGACATGGGCACCCACCCGCACCGCTCGTGAATAGCCGATCTTTCCCTCCCACGGACCACCAGTTGAAATATTCTGCCTCGTCATGACGCCTCCGATTATCAGGATGTTCAAACAAGAGGCCAGCAAGACCACAGCAAGTGAAGGGATAAGACGTACTCTGTTCTGTACGTTGAGTCCCTGAACGACGCGACCTGCCTCGCGAAGCCGATTCGGCAAGGCGGGGAACGACGCTGGCGGCCTGTTTCAACATCCTGTTACATGACGATGCCGCCACCAGCTTGTATTGTCTGTCCTGTCAGCCAGCGCGCCTCTTCGCTCACGATGAACGCCACCACATCAGCGATATCATTGGGACTGCCAAGTCGCTTCAGGGGGGTCAATTGAAGACCGACCTGTCGGTACTCGTCGGTCATCATGCCGGTCTCCGTAAAACCAGGCGACACCGTATTGACGGTCACTCCTTTCGGAGCCAATTCCTGTGCAAGCCCTTTGCTGAATTGCTCCAGGGCCGCCTTACTCCCCAAATAGGCTGTCGCCCCTGGAAAGCTCAGATGCGTTCCACAGGTGGAAATATTCACGATCCGTCCGCCGTCTTTGAGCACTCGCGCTGCTTCCTGCATCGCAAAGTACGGCCCCTTCGCATTCAGAGCGATCACGCTCTCAAAGTCCTCCTCCGTCGTCTGCTCGAGGGGCTTGGGCATAAACTTGCCGGCGTTATTCACCAGAATATCCAGCCTGTTGAATTGCCGCACGGTGTCAACCACAAGACGACGTGCATCGGCCACCTGGCCCATGTCGGCCTGGATCGCAAGCGCTTTTCCTCCCTTGGCTTGGATGACTGTGACCACTTCCTTTGCCTTCTCCTCGCTCCGGTTGTAGTTCACCACGACAATGGCCCCTTCGTCCGCCAACCGTTCCGCAATGGCCCGACCAATGCCGCTGGACGCACCGGTCACAATCGCTACTTTCCCACTCAACGATTTCATCGAATCAACTCCTCTGACTTCAATAGGGAATTCCCCATTGCCCGGAAAAGGTCCATTCTTCAATCGGACGGCGACTCCGCGGTTGAAGCTCCCGTTCTCGCAGTCGTTCGGGAAGGACATCCGGGTTACCAGGATAGCCGATCGCAATGACCGCGACCGGCTCATACCCCGAAGGGATCTGCAGATCGGTTCGTGTTTTCTCCAGATCAAAGCCGGCCATCTGGCGAGCCATCAATCCGTGAACTGCCGCCTGCAGCACCAGATTCTGCGTGGCCAAGCCCGTATCATGAAACGCATGCCGATTCGGTCTCCCATTGTCCTGAAAATTCATGCTCGCGACTGAAAGCACCAAAACCGGTGCACGAAAGGCCCATCGGCGGTTGCCTTCCACGAGACAATCAAAGAGCCTGGTCCAATCCGCCTCCCGATCCTTCGTGGCCACGATAAATCGCCAGGGCTGTTCATTATTCGACGAAGGCGCCCATCGAGCCGCCTCGAACAACATTCGTAACAGATCGGTATCAACCAGCCGATCATCGAACGCGCGAGGGCTCCACCGACTGGCCAGTAATTCATGAATGGGGATCTGGACCTGCCCCTGCTGATCCACGTTAAGACCCTTTTTTCTCATCGGCCGGCGGATTCTCAGGGTTCCATCCGCCACCAAGTGCTTTATAGAGCTGCACGGTCGATGCCAATAGTAACCGGCGTGTACTCGTCAAGGCTAGCTCCGATTCGAAGAGACTTCGACGCGCTACCAGCACATCCAGATAGTTTGCCAATCCTCCCTTATAGCGAAGTTCCGCCAACTTGAGGGCCGACTGTAACGCAGCCACCTGCTGTTGTTGCGCCTCACCCTGCACACGGGCCGTACGCACCGCGACCAGCGCGTCTTCAACTTCACGAAAGGCCGTCAAGACGGTCTGTTGGTATTGCGCCAGAGCTTGCTTGCTTTGCGCCTCGACCGCTTCCTGTTGAAAGCCCAACACTTGCGCGTTTAAGAGAGGCGCAGCAAGACCAGCACCAAACACGCCAAAGGTCGAGGGATCATTGAAGATCAAGGATAATTCGGGATGAGCCAAGCCGGCAAGTCCGGTCAACGTAATTCTCGGGAACCGCTCCGCCTTGGCCGCACCGATACGAGCCGTGGCTGCCGCCAACTGTTGCTCGGCGACCAAAATGTCAGGCCGCCGCTGCAACAACTCAGATGGGAGACCGGCAGGAATCATAGGAGGTACGATCTGTTCATCCAATGCGCGACCGCGTGCAATAGTAACGGGCTTCTGCCCCAGCAAGACGCTCAAGTGATTTTCAGCTTGGATCATCTGCCGCTCAAGCTCCGCCGTACGGGCTGCGGCATTTGCACGTTCCGCTTCAAACTGATCGGCGTCCAGCTTCGAGGTCATCCCTTGGCGCAGCCTGGCTTGGGCGATCCGCACCGACTCTTCCCATGATTGCAGCGTCCGCTTGGCGATATCGAGCTGCAGGTCGAACTGGCGCAAGTTGAAATACGCCTCGGCGACGGCACTGACCAGTTGAATCGTCACAGCACGGCGGTTTTCTTCCTTGGACACCAGATCAGCACGCGCCGCTTCATTCATGCGCCTGACTCGACCCCACAGGTCAACTTCCCAGGCCAGATTACCAAACAAGTAATAATTGAATGGGCTCGCAAAACCGGGAAAGAGGAAGTTCGCTTTCCGGCCAGCCGGCATGCTCGCTGAGACCGTAATGCCCGGCACATAGTCCATCTTCGCAACCAGAGCCCTCGCACGAAATTCTTCGACGGTGGCGACAGCTCGCTGAAGATCCCGGTTTTCCGCAAGCGCCGTCCGAATGAGCTGTTGAAGCTGCTCATCGCGAAGGAGATCCCACCAAGGCAAGTTGGCCAAGGACGGCAGTTCCGAAGAACCGTCGGCCATTCGGAAGCGATCCTCTCCATCGGCCGCTGGTCGCTTGTAATCCGGTCCTATCGCACAGGACAGAAGCAGTAAGGACAGTCCGATAATCGTCATTCTGCGCACGTTAAGCCTTCCCCTCTGGTGACGGTGCCTTGGCAAGCTCGGTTGCCACGACACCGGTATGAGCTCTACCTTGAGTCCACTTACGAATCAAGACATAGAATAGGGGAACAAAAAAGATGGCCAAGAACGTGGCTCCCAACATCCCACCCAACACACCAGTGCCGATCGACTGACGGCTCGCCGCCCCTGCGCCACTGGCCATGACCATCGGAAACATACCAAAAATGAACGCCATTGAGGTCATGATAATCGGTCGGAAACGCAGCCGTGCTGCTTCGACGACTGCCTCAATGAGGGGGCGCCCTGCCTCGTATCGGGTGTTCGCAAACTCGACGATCAGGATCGCATTCTTCGCCGATAAGCCGATCAATGTCACCAGCCCGATCTGAAAGTAGAGATCGTTCTCAAACCCACGAAGCCATACGGCCGTCAACGCACCGAAGATCCCGAACGGAACGGCCAAAATCACCGCAAACGGCACAACCCAACTCTCGAACTGGGCCGCCAACACCAGGAAGACCATCAACAACCCGATGACAAAGACTTGATTGGATTGCCCCCCAACCCGTCGCTCTTGAAAAGAAATGTTGCTCCAATCGATCGCATAGCCCTGTGGGACCAACACCTCTTTCGCCACTCGTTCCAGGGCCTCCAATGCCTGCCCCGAGCTGAATCCCGGCGCGGCCGCGCCCAGGAGCAATGCCGTATTGTACCCATTGAAGTGGTTCACTGGGTCCGGTCCGCTCTGGTATTCCGCCGTCACCACTGTATCGAGCGGGATCATATTGATCCCGCGTGCACTCTGAGCCCTGACATAGATGTTCGACAGGTTCTGCGGTGTGGCACGAAACTCGGCATCAGCTTCGGTCTGCACATGATAGACGCGACCGAACTTGATGAAGTCATTGATGTAGAAATTGCCGAAGTATGCCTGGAGCGTATCAAAAATATCCGAAATCGGCACCCCCAGCGCTTTCGCTCGCTCCCGATTTACATTGGCATAGAGCCTCGGTGAGGAGACGCGGAAATTGGTGCCGACCCGTCCGATCGCCGGCTCTTTCTGTGCGCGTTCGACGAATTGCTGCGCCACCATGGCGAATTTCTTGAAGTCGCCGCTGCTGGGATCTTGGATTTGAGCAGAGAACCCGCCGACGGCGCCGACGCCACGAATGGCCGGTGCATTGAAGGCAAGGAGCAGGGCTTCCGGAATCTTCGCAAACTCTCCGTACGCCGCACCGACCAACGCCTTCGCATGGTACTGAGGCTCAGGGCGTTCATCCCACAGTTGTAACGGGACAAACATGGTCGCCGAGTTCGGTCCTCTCGTACCGAAGACGAAATTCTGCCCGGTCAGCGCATCAGTGGAATGGACAGCCGGAATGGCCTGAAAAAATCGCTCCACCCGTTCGAGCACCGCAACCGTCCGCTGTTTCGAGGCTCCGTCAGGAAGTTGCGCGATCACGATGAAATAGCCCTGATCTTCCTCGGGCAGGAAGCTTTTCGGCAATTTCTCGAAGAGTCCGATCGAGGCGATCAGCAACAGGACGAAGACCGCCATGACACGAATCGGCCTCGCGAGCAGTGCACTCGTGGCCCTCGTGTAGCCCTGCTGCGTCCGGTTGAACAGGCGATCGAACCAATCCCAAAACCCTCTCCGTCTCCCCTGGTGTGCTGTCAGCACAACACCGCACAGTGCGGGGCTCAGCGTCAGCGCGACAAACCCCGAGACCGTCACAGAAATGGCGATCGTCGCGGCAAACTGTTTATAGAGGGCCCCGGTAATCCCGCCGATGAAACCGACCGGAGCAAAGACGGACACGAGCACCAACACAATGGCGATGATCGGCTCAGTCACCTCGTTCATCGCCCGCTTGGCCGCCTCTTTCGCCGTCAACCGGCCTTCCCGCATATGCCGTTCAACGTTCTCCACGACGACAATCGCGTCATCCACCACGATCCCGATCGCCAACACCATTCCGAAGAGCGTGATCGTATTGATCGAGAACCCAAGGGCATAGAGACCAATGAACGTGCCGATCAGCGAGACAGGAACGGCCACGGTCGGAATAATGGTGGCCCGCCAGGTCTGAAGAAACAGATACACGACGAAGACGACCAGCACCATCGCTTCCAGCAACGTCTTAACCACTTCCTTAATCGAAATCTCGATAAACCTCGTGGTGTCATAGGGCGTGTCATACGACACGCTGGGAGGGAAATTCTTGGCCAGTTCATCCATTTGAGCCCGCGTGCGCCGTACGGTATCAAGCGCATTGGCGCCGGGGGACAACATCGTGAGGATGAACGTGGTTGGCTTGCTGTTCCATCGACCTTCGAGGCCATAGGCCTGGGCCCCCAACTCGATACGGGCCACGTCCTTGAGGCGTACCGTCGAGCCATCGGGAAGGGCGCGCACAATCAGCTCTTCAAAATCCTTGACCTCGGTCAAGCGGCCTTTGGTAATGATGGGGATCGTCAGCTCCGTCCCCTTTGGAGCCGGTTCACGCCCGATCGTCCCCGCCGGATAATCCCGATTCTGCTCGCGGATGATGGCCGTGATATCACTCGGGGTGAGATCCAGCTTGGCCATCAAGAGCGGGTTCAGGATGATCCGCATGCTGTAATTTTGCTGACCAAACACCAGCGCATCCCCGACACCCTTGACGCGCTTCAAGTCATCGACGATCCGGAGCGTGGCATAGTTGGAGAGAAAGACGGCATCGTGCCGAGGGTCGGTCGATTTGAGCGCCACCACCAGCACAAGATCGGGGGACATCTTCTTAACCGAGATACCTTGTCGGACGACCTCCGGAGGCAGCTGCGGTTCGGCGAGTTTCTCCCGATTCTGTGTCTGGACTTGTGCAATGTCGGGATTCGTCCCGATTTCGAAGGTCAGCTTGATCGTGACGTGTCCGTCGTTACTACTGGTCGATTCGTAGTACAGCAGATTATCGATACCCGGTAGAGTCACCTCGATCGGGCGTGCGACGGCTTCCGCCGCGACTTCAGCACTGGCACCTGGATAATCGGCATCGATCTGGACCACCGGGGGAGTAATTTCTGGAAACTGGGCGATCGGCAGGAACTGCATGGCCAGCAATCCCATCACGACCACGACAATGGAAACCACCGAAGCAAAAATCGGCCGATCAATAAAAATATGCGAAATCACAGTCGATCCTTATTGAGGAGGGAGAGAGGTAGACTCCGTATTGACGGCAACCCAAGGAACGGCAGTCACCGGTGCCCCAGGGCCGATCTGCATGATCCCATTGACGACCACCCGATCACCGGCATTCAGACCGTGATCGATGAGCCACTGATTCCCCTTCCAATCCGATGCCACGACGTCTCGAATCTCGATCTTTTCCTCACGGTTCACCACGAACACAAACGGACCCTGCGGCCCCTGCAACACCGAGCGCTGTGGGATGAGGACCGCGTTCGCTTTCGTATCGCCCGTGAATCGGACCTTCACAAATTGTCCCGGCAGAATGATCCGATCGGGATTCGGAAAGGTGATCCGCGTTTGGCGTGTACTGGTTTCCGCCCGCAAACCCGGCTCCAGGAGATCGAGTACGCCTTCCTGAGCATAGGCCGTCCCATCCATGAGCGTGAGCCGTCCTCGCAGTTGGTAGTCTCCCGGATGTGTAATGCGCTTCGCTTCAATGTCCCGCCGGCGTTTCAGAATGAACGTCTCCGGCACATTCACGACCACGTACATGGGGTCGACCCGATGGATCGTGGTCAAGAGATCGGTCTGCGCCGCGACCAACCGCCCTTCGTAGTACCGGCTGCGTTCGATAATGCCGCTGATCGGCGCGGTGATGAGCGTGTTGTCCAAGTCGAATTGGGCCTTGATGAGGTCAGCCTTCGCCCCTTCCAGTGCCGCATGGGCGGATAACTCTTGCGCGATTGCATCATCGACATCCTTTTGGCTCACCGCCTGCTCCGCCAGCAGAGGCTTCACCCGGGCCAGATCCTGCCGAGCCTGGACAACACGAGCCTCCGCCTGTGCGATCTTGGCCTTGGCGCTGGCGACTGCCGCTCTAAAGGGCACCGGATCGATTTGATAGAGCCGCTCCCCTTTTTTTACATCTCGGCCTTCAGGATAGAGCACCGCCTTCAAAATCCCTGTGACTTGCGAGCGAATCTCAACCGGGCGGGATGCCTCCGCTCGACCGATAAACTCCGGTTCATCGGGAACAACTTGGGTTTGAACCGTGACGACTTCCACCTGAGGTACAGGCTGCGGCGGCATTGAGCCGGCTTCCTGTTTACAGCCAATCGACAGGGCAAAGATGGCTAAGACGAGACGGGATGAGAGTTGTTGCACTGGCCGACGCGCTATCTGCATGTTTCCTACCTTATCCGGT
>JAMXAU010000039.1 GCA_024281365.1 Nitrospira sp. | reverse complement strand
TCGCCCAAGCCCTCGGCTAAACGACCACCGCTCTACTTTATCGGATATCGAGGCACTGCTCCGGGTACCGATGAGGTCAAGGCACTCTATGACCGAGAGTACGGCGGACCGCTCATGATCCAGCATGAAGAGGGATCGCCCGAGTCCTGGCAGGCCACCCACGGCCCATGGTCGGCCCATGTCGTCATGCCGCTTCCGACGGATCAGGTTGCCGCAGTGATGAAACAATTGACCTGGGAACATGACCTTATGGGAGCGATCGCCCCATCCATTACCTCCCCTCGTGACATGCCGGATACAGTGCTCCTGGCGACGCGACTGGCTCGCTGCTTGACGCTGTTGTCGCAAGGCACGGCCTATGATGTCATCACCCAGGCCTATGTGAATCCCTCGGATTGGCAGCAACGCCTGCTCTCGACCTTCCAACTGGATGACCACGTCTCCATCGTGCATGACGACAACGCCCATCCGGACCGGGTCTGGTCCTATTCACTAGGGCTCAGCAAATTCGGGATGGACGAGATCGAAATGTTTTCGGCGAAGGGACTCCCTGACAGTTCCACCAAGGACATTTTGTCCGCGTCGGGCAACGAATTGTTGCGCCTAGGCCAGCCGATGAAAGTAGGGGCCACGCTCGATCTTCCTCTGCTCGGACGTACGGTTCGCGTTCGAAACTACCGGACGGCTGCACCGGCCGGCCGGATGTTGGGATTCCGAGAACTGCACACCTCGTAAATCCGTCCATCCCTCGACATGCTATCGAGTGCTTGGTTGACGTCTGGCTTTCCGCACCCGCCCAACCTCGTCGTGCGGCTCGACTGCCTTTGACAAGCTCAGGCTCCGAGCCTGTCGAGGGGAGCTTGCCGAAGCCCAAGACAGCCGTTCCGCGGGCCAGGCCACAGCTCCCTGAGAGTCTTTCCCGCCGTTTTATCCTGCGCTTCACGCTTCACAAGAGACGTAACACCTGTTTCAACATGACGCTCCATAGGCCTATCAGACCGTTGACATCCCTTCAAAACACAGGTTACAAAGTTTATGGTCTAAGTGGGGTCCTACCTATCCGAGACCTCAGTACAGCTATCATCCATACAGATGTTCTAATAAGGAGGTTTGCGATGAGTGACGTGGCACCGGAAATCAAAGTGGGCGATACAGCACCGGATTTCAATCTGAAGGATCAAGACCAGAAGGACGTAAAGCTGAGCGACTATAAGGGCAAGAAGAACGTCGTCTTGTGCTTCTACCCGCTGGATTGGAGCCCGGTTTGCCAGGGCGAAAACAAGTGCCTGACCGACGACTTCCCGAAGTTCCAGTCCGCCAACGCCGAATTGTTCGGCGTCAGCTGCGACAGCTTCTTCTCTCACAAAGCCTGGGCGGATTCACTGGATCTGAAGCACCGGCTGTTGTCGGACGTCCACCGGACGACCGCCAAGGCCTATGGCTTGTATTTTGAGCCGTTGAACTGCTCCAAGCGGGCGACCGTGATCGTGGATAAGAACGGCAAGGTTGCCTACGCGAAGGTGCAGGAGATTAAGACCGCGCGCGAAGATAAGGAAATTCTGGACGCGCTGTCGAAACTCAACTAACCATACAGGACTGAGTCACGAGGACTGAGGACTGGGCGGCTCCGAAGCTCAGTCCTCAGCACTCAAACCTCAACACTCGCTATGAGCGGAATCGTTGAAGACGTCAGCGACGCGAACTATAAAGAATTCACCGATAGCCCCGGTGCGGTGGTGGCCTACGGCCTCGCTACCTGCGAGCCCTGCAAAGCCTACGACCCCATTCTGGAGGCCACTGCAGCCAAGTTCCCGGCCATCAAGGTCGGTAAGGCCAAGATGCATGTCCCAGGGCGCTGTCGAGAGATCAAAAAAACCCACACCTTTGAAACCTATCCCACCACCCATCTCTTTGCGCATGGTAAATTACTGCTGACGCGCGAAGGAGTCGTCGAGCCGGCCGAACTCGCCGCACTCATTTCTGACTACTTACTCAAGTAGCCCCGTGGCTGACCCGTGAGGAGGCGAGCAACGTATGAAGACCATGATGCTTGGTGTGCTGTCCGTCGTGATCCTGGCCCTTACGCTGTCGGCTGAGGCCCATACCGACGAGTATTTTGAATCCGTTCAGGCCCCGCACGGTGGGCAGTTACGGATGACCGGGCCGTATCATATGGAACTGCTGGCCAAGGATGGGGAACTGACGGTCTATGTCACGGACCATGCGGACAACGTCATCGGCGTCGATGGCGGGTTGGCGAAAGCGACGGTGGAAACGGGATCGAACAGGACACAGGTGCACCTCCATCCGATCGGAGGCAACGTCCTCAAGGGGACCGGCACCTTCTCACTGACACCGAGCACCGTGGTTATCGTGTTTATGAAACTGCCGAATCAAGACGGCTACGCCGCTCGGTTCATGCCGTTGAAACCGAAGGGTGAACAGGGCGAGAAGGCCCCATCCCATGCGGATGATGCAGGGCCACACCATCATCACCACTCACCAAAACATTGAGGGTGGACAAGGCTCAATGAATGGAGATCAGGCTGAGTTGTAAGGAGAACTGATCGTGAGACATCTGCTCGTGAGCTTCTTCATACTGTGCGTCACGCTGCTGGGGGCGGTTCAAGTCGGTGCCCACTCTGCCAAGCATGCCGAACCGGTGAAATCTCTTCACGGTGGGCAGTCGGTGGCCGCAGGGCCGTATCACCTCGAATTAGTCGCCAAAGACGGGGAACTCCTCCTGTATGTGACCGATCATTCGGACAAGCCCATTCCCACCGAGGGCGCGAAGGCAAAGGCTACGATCCAACAGGGATTTGAGAAAACCAACGAGCAGGTGGAGCTCGTACCTGCCGGTGAGAACCAGTTGAAAGGAACTGGGACATTCACTCTGAGCCAGGAGACAGGAATCATCGTCTTCCTAAAATTTCCCCAACGAGATGCCCACGCCGCCCGGTTTACGCCGCTCAAAGGCAAGGGCTGATCCGCACAAGATAGACCACTGGTATCCATAGGTTCCTGCTTCATTCGTTGAGGATGGACCGGAACGCCGATCATCTAAGTGGGGGAGTTAGGCCGAAACTTCGTAAGCCAGGTCGCGGGAGGGAACCAATCGGATGTTGGTCAACGTGCCTTGGGTGATACCTGGAGCGAGTTCCTGCCAGATGTCTTGGGCCAACTCCTGGCCGGTCACGGACTGGCGCTGCAGAGCCACCGACAGATCCTGATGATCGAATTTCGCAATCACTCTGTCCTTGACCAGCTGATCCAATGCTCCGATATCGGTCACCATGCCGGTCATCTGATCAATCGTGCCTCTCACCGTCACAAAACAATCCCATTCGCGTCCCTCATGCCCTGGTTGGACAGCATTGAAGGAGTAGCGCTTCGTAATCGTCGCCCTGTTCGGACGATCTCCAACCGTCACCTCGGCATAGAGATCTTCATCCTCACAGAGCCGAAGGGTATGGAGGGCCCCGATATCTCGTTGAACCGCAAACTTCTCCCACAGCACATGCGCGAAATTTTCCGAGGTGGGAATGCGATCTTTGAAATAGGCCATATCGAGATTGAGATTCTTGTGGTCGAATTCCTCAATCACATCCAACATCACCCGCTTGAGGTCGAACAGATTCACGACCATGCCGTTCGTAGGGTCGATGTCACCTGAAACGCTCAGTTCAATCATGTAGTTATGCCCATGAGCCGGCGGATTGTAGCAGCGGCCGAAGGCCGCTCGGTTCTTCGCCTCATCCCATTCCGGTCGGATGTAGCGGTGGGCCGCAGCGAACTCGATCCGTTTGGTCAGTAATACAGGGGGCATCGTTCTCCAGTGCTGAGGACTGAGTGCTGAGTCCTGAGACAGATAGATGACATCTGTCAAGGATTCAGCAGTCAGCTCGACCTATTTGAGATCTGAAAGCCATTCTTCTCGCATGCTGCCCGATACCGGCACTTCTTCACGATAGGCACCGTGGCTGACTCGAATGGTAACAGACTTGGTGAGATTCGCGAAAGCGGCCTGCATCGAGACTGTCGGACGAAATCGGACGAAGTGCACCGCGCTGATTTTCGTCTCGTGGCTATGGCCGCCTTCGAACTCACCGAAAGCTTCTTCCCCATCGGCCACGATGGCCACCTTCTTCCCGTGATCCAGCCCCATAAATTCATCGAGTCGTTCTTTGATGTTCGCTTCGTCGGTAATTTCGATCAAGAGGGTCGCGCTCAATTCACCGGGTGCCGGGAGGATCGCGTTGTACACGTCCAGCTCGTCCTGGACCTTCGCCGGGTCGAATATTCGTTCAACTCGGATCATTTCCTGAATCTGGAATTGCAACGTGCGCCGATTCTCGAACACCAAGGTCACCCACGGGCCGACTGAAATCCGCCGCCGCTGCTTCAGCGCAATGATCTTTGCGCGAAAGGCTTCGCGCTGTTTCTCGTACTCTTCGTAGGGAATCAAGTCCGCTGATGTCAGTGTCTGCACAAATAGACTCTCTCTTCCTCAACTATTCGTAAGAACCATATGCTCACTGCCCGCTCACCCCTGAGAGGAAATCCCATAGGCATCCCGCACAATCTGGACCGGATGTCGCACGGTCTTCGCCGGCATCTGCGCCGTGGCCCCGGCCTGCTCCAATTGTAAACCCGCTAATGGACAGTCGGAGGCGACGAGATCCGCGCTCGTCTGTTCGATGGCCCGCACGGCCTTTCCCGCGATCTTCATCGAGAGGGGGAAAAACTCTACCTTTGCCGACCAGGACCCGTCATGTCCTGAACATTGTTCGACGACTTCCACTTTCGCCCCGGCGCACTCCATCAGCTCCTTCGATTTGAACCCAATATTCTGGTCTCTGAGGTGGCAGGGAATCTGATAGGCAACCTTCCCCGGCTTCATTGTGAAGTCGGTCGCGAGCTGCCCCTCCTTTTTCATCTTCATGAGGTACTCACAGATATCAAATGTCTTCTCGGCCACCTGTTTGGTCTGCTCATCAGGCTGAAGTTCTGGATATTCCCGCTTCAACATCAAGCTACAACTCGCCGTGGGCACCACCACATCGTATCCCTTGCGCACCCATGGGTACAATGAGGCGACATTACTGCGCGCGGCCTGTTGAATGGCTTGGGTGTCTCCGATATCGAAGTTCGGCATCCCACAACAGCGTTGCTCCGGGACCACTACCTGAACCCCGTTTTTTTCGAGCACTTGCACCGTAGCCTTCCCGACATCCGTCACCTGCGCATTCACCAGGCAACTGGCAAACAGAGCCACTTTTCGAGTGGGCGGATCAGGCAAGACAGGCTTGGTTCGACGCCCGAACCAGCGCGAAAACGTCTCCGACGAGAAGTGCAGAACCTGGCGGTCTTGATGGATTCCGACGATCTGCTGCAACACACGACGGACCACATTGTTGCGCAATAAACCATTTGTGATCGAGGCCGTCGCACTGCCCAGCTTCCCGATGGCATCCGTCATGATCAGCAATCGATCCCGCCAGCGAACTCCTCGCTCCGCAGCCAGACGCTTCTTCCATGCGACCATCAAATGCGGGAAGTCGATTTCGTAGTGATGGGGAGGCGTATAAGGGCAATGGTTGAAACAAAGCTTGCAGTAATAACATTCGTCGACCACCTGGTGATGGTCGGCCGGACTGAGCTTTGCGACATCGCCTTCGTACAGGTCGATGCGGTCCAGCAACGTGTTGAAGGAGGGACAGAGGTTAAAGCAGCGCCGGCAGCCGTCACAGACCTCATAGATCCGCAAGGTCTCTTTCTCCAACTGCTTGGCGTCAATAGGCGAAATCAGGCTGATGCCCTTCATGATTCGTCTCTCGGAAAGCAATCAGCGGTCAGCTCCCGCCGATGGACTTTCGCCACATCGCCGAAAACTGACCGCTGAACGTGAGCTGACACTCAGCTATTAGCTTTTCAAACTATCCAGTCCCTTTTGGAAGCGATTGGCATGAGACCGTTCAGCTTTCGCCAAGGTTTCAAACCATTCGGCCAACTCGGGGAACCCTTCGTCCCGTGCGGTCTTGGCCATTCCCGGGTACATTTGCGTATATTCGTACGTTTCGCCCTCGATGGCGGACTTGAGGTTCGCATCCGTGTTGCCGATCGGCACACCCGTCGCCGGGTCTCCGACCTCCTTCAGGAAGTCCAGATGGCCGAAGGCATGGCCGGTTTCCGCCTCTGAGGTGTCTCGGAAGAGTCCGCCGACGTCCGGATAGCCCTCGATATCCGCCCGCCGAGCGAAGTAGAGATAGCGGCGATTGGCTTGCGACTCGCCGGCAAACGCATGCTTCAGATTGTCGTGACTCTTTGTCCCCTTTAAGCTCTTTCCCATATCATCCTCCTCGTTGTTCGAAGGCCCACCCTTCCCCCGCGAAGATTATCGTCGCTTGGAAACTGCCGGGTAAGATAGCGCAGCCATCATCAGAGGTTCAAGAGGCTTTCCACCCTTCGCTGGCCGGCACTGCAGGCACCGGACAGACCTCTTCGCCGGTCGAGTGAGTATTTGCGCGGCTGAGTGGTATAATGCATGTCAGTGTCCGGCGTATCAGTAATCTTCCATGTGAGGCTCTTCGTGAAGATCCTTCTTCCTCACGGCTTCTACTACGCGGTCGGTGCGTTGTCGCTGTTTGTCTTGTTGCTCTCCGGTTGTGCACAAGACCAGTATCAACGGAGGGCGGATGTGATGAAAGATCACGTCGAAAACTTCTACAGCCACTTGAAGGCCAATCGGGTTGGGTCGGCTGTTCATGAAAACGAACAGATCGAACTCATGGCCGACCAGATGGCGGACACGGTCAAGAAGCGTGGTCGGATGGGAGGACTCGGCCAAGTCGAACGCGAGTTCGCGCTGATGAAAACGGCTCGAGAAACAAGCGCTCAAAATTGGATTGCGTTAGGGCAATACTTCACGCTGAAGCAACAACCGGACAGAGCCCGCGCGTCCTATCAACGGGTCATCGATACCTATACCGACCCGGCCGAACATGTCTACCGAGAGCAGGCGGCTCGAGCGTTGAAAGATCTGGATATCGTCTCGGCGCCTCCACCCGATCCAACTCACTGATCACGCAGACATGAACTGTGGCCGGAGAGCGCTTCTTGCCTGATCCCTCAGCCATGAGACCATCGACGCGACGTCGTGTATTCCTACTGGCTCTCTGCCTGGTATCAACAGGATGCGTTCATCGCATTCATGTAGCGCCAGTGCCGACAAGCGCGCCGTCCAACACCATCCCCCGAAGCCTCCAGGTCACGCTGAGCCCGCCTGTACTGGAAGGTCCAGACCACCGACCGGGCATCACGTTCCTGGACTGGCCCCATCGAGATCTGACGCAGGGAATTCTCGGCTACCTTCGGCAACGAGGCACCTTTTCATCAGTCTCGCAGGAATCAGGCGACCTTTCGCTCTATGTCGCCGCTAAGCTGGCGCTGAGTTCTCGGCGAGGCCTCTATCACTACCGGGTAATCCTGGAAGCAGACATGCGTGACGTGTCACAGCTGATCAAGTCCTACCTCACGGAACAGACAGCCGTCGGATCATCAATCCGGTGGGTGACGGCTTCTGACCGTCGCCCGATTGAAGCCGCGTTGCAGTTGGCCTTGGAAGATTTGATGGGAAAGATTGAGACCGACCGGTTACTTTACCTCAACCACACGACCCGATCACCATCCTAAGTCACACCACCTGGGCCGATTGGACCGCCTGTTCCACTTGACCAACATCTGAGTGCTGGTCGCGACCGTCCTTGGAAGCCTCAACATATTCATGGCAATCGAGGCGGAACGCCTGGTCTCCGAATGCGACGTTGTAAAAGCTACAATGGTGGGGCAGATCGGATTCTTTATCGGTGTTCGGCTGAAAATGTTCGCAGGACACACACATACGCGCGATGGGGATTTCCCCTTGCAATTGAAGCGCCCGAATGAGTTTCACCAGCGTTCCGAGAAGTGACACCTGCTCCTGGGGCGAGAGATTCTCGGTAGCGGATGCCAGAATTTCCGGCCATCGGTTTTCCACATGGCCCGCTTTGGCTCCAAGGGCCGTTAAGTGCACCGTCACGACGCGATTGTCGACTTCCCTGCGTCGCCGCCGAACGAACCGTTTCTGTTCCAGTGTTCTGATCACCTCGGATGCAGTGGGTAACTTGACCGAGAGCTCTCGAGCAATCGTCGAGACGGTAGCCGAATGATTTGGTCGAGACCGCAGAAAGGTCAGCACCTGAATCTGTAAGGGACCAATCCCCTGTCGGCCCTTCCGTCTCCAGGTTCGGCTCTTCATCGCCAAGCCGATTTTTGAAAGCCCCGTCACCAAACGATCAGGGAGCGAGTCCTGGTCGATCGTTGTTATCGCTGTCATAACTACCCCTCCTCTCCCTACTAGTTCGGCAATCGGCACTATTCGTTCGGCAATCGGCCGGAGGGTAGTCTATTGTCCTGCCTTCCTCCCCGTCAAGCATGTTTCACGCACCAGAGGCCATCCCCTACTTTTGTTTTTAGCGGACGACGAGCACGCCACAGTGAGCATGTTGCACCACACGAGTGGACACGCTGCCGAGCAGGACACGGCCGATCGCGCCCAAGCCTTTCGCGCCGGTCACGATCAGGTCCGCCTTGTTTTTCTTGGCCACCGTCAGAATCTCATCGGCCGGCTTCCCCAGCCTCACGGCTTCACGTATCTGGAAGCCTGATTTCGCGAGTTTATCACCGGAGCGCTGCACCAACCCCTTCCCAACCTCTTTGACCTCCGGGTACTTTAAAAAGGGCATGGCATGCACGAGAGTGACGAGAACCGGCTCGCGGTCCGGACCATCGGGTGTCGGATTCATCGTACGCATCACAAACTTGACCGCCTTATCTGACGCAGCCGATCCATCGATCGCCAGGACTAGATGCCGGACAGGCCTTGGGGGCTCTTTCACCACCAGGACAGAACAAGGCGCATGGTGGATGGCATGATTCGAGATGCTGCCCAACATGAATCGATCCAAGGCATCCAACCCTCGGGACCCGATCGACAAGAGCCCAACCCCACGCTGCGCGTGCTTCATAATCGTGGCTGCCACTGCGCCGTGGTCGGTCGTCACCGTCCCACTCAAGCCCAGCGTCGACAACAAGCTCTCCGAGTCCTTTTTCGTCGCCTTCGCCGCTGTCTCCATTCTCTTCACTTCGGACTGAATATACCGTTCCGTGCCGACGACCACCGGTTGGATCATGAAGGGAGCCCGAAGACTCGCCGCATCGACGATATGCAGGACCCGAACGACCGGTTGTACCGCGAACGGGATTTCCGCCAACCATTCCATCGCCCATCGGCCATACTTCGATCCGTCAGTTGCCGCGAGAATCTTCATGGTAGATATCCTTCTTGTTGAATCAAACTGAAGCCTGTTGTCTAGAGGACTGCTTTGAACCGATCTCGAAACGCCTCGATCGGCAGGTTCGCCAGTGTGGCGTACCGACCCACAGTATCCTGGCTCCTCAGGTCATCTTCATTGAGTCGGATCATATATTGTCGGGCGATGTGGTAGGACTGGGACTCAATCTCGACCATCCTGACTCTGGTCCGTCCAGTGGACGGATCCACCATTTGCTTGAATGGGATCGGGATGAACCGCCCGTTTTGAATCGAGACCATGGCCGCCGTCCCACCGTCAAGCAGATATTGAGCCGCGCAATACCCCAAGTCTCGAGTGTATTCGATATCGTAGGGAATCGGATCGGCACAACGGAGTTCATACCCGACATTCTTCGATACCACGGTGGTCGAGAGTCCCAGCGTACGAAGTTCCCTTGTCAGCTCCCGCCGTAAGACATCGCCGATATCGACCTCGGTCATCCGTAAATGGCCGTGCTCATCATGTTCCACATGTTCCAGACCGCCAAGTTCATGCGGATCAAGAATTTCGATCAGCCCTTCCGCCACCACCGCAACGCCATCAGTCCGCCCCTGTTCAAAGCGCTTGATCATGGCTCCGATCAACAGATCGACCACTCGCTTCAGCTTCACCGGCCGCTCACGAAATTCTTCCGGAATAACCGTCACGGTGGCGCCCGCAGCCTTGCCAATCCCCAATGCCAGATGGCCGGCCTTGCGCCCCATGGTCACGACCAGGTACCAGCGAGCGGTCGTACGGGCGTCCACCATGAGATTCTTCACGATCTCAACCCCGATGTGACGAGCCGTTTGAAAGCCAAACGTCGGGACACCATAGGGAAGATCCAAATCATTGTCGATCGTCTTCGGAACATGGACGACTTGCAGTCGCCCACCGGCTCGCTCCTCCAGCTTCATGGCAGAAAATGCGGTGTCATCCCCGCCGATCGTGACCAGCCGCGTAATGCCGAGCCGAGTCAGGGAGGACAACACATTGTCGAGTTGCTCCGAACTTTTCGTCGGGTTTGCGCGAGCTGTGCCCAGATACGACCCGCCTCGAAAATGAATCCGACTGACATCCTCGATCGAGAGCGGCCGTACCTGTCCTGTGCCGCCTTCCATGAGCCACTTGAACCCATCGATGATTCCCAACACGTCCGCCCCCCCAAGAATACTGCGGATCGTCGCTGCGCTGATCACACTATTGATTCCTGGAGCAGGCCCGCCTCCGACAAGAATCCCCACTGTTGGGTGCTGCATCGTCATCTGTTCCTCCCGACCGCTGTTTCTATGGCCCCACCGAGTCTCTTCAAGATCTGCGGCATGGTTGTATACTCCATCCACTCGAGATGGCAAGCGCTGAGACCCCTGTCCCCACTGAACGATCCCAATGGATGAGTGCTTGAATAAAGCGGGACAAGACGAAAAGGCCTCGCTAAGTAGTAAGGCGGGTCAGTCTGTCTTTTCCTCAAACCCAACGTGAGCTCGCAGGCGGTTGTAATCGAAAGCCGTCTTACCAAGACGCCGGCGGCCCGGATCATGCCGCTCCATATCGTCGATCAACTCCCCCACCTTCCCCGTCATCGAGGGAGTCAAGGCAGCATGCCGAGGCGTCTGCCCACCCAGCGCAACATGAGGCTGATCCGACCATTCCAAATAGGTTTTTTCTAGGAACTGATTGAGCATCGTCCTCTCTTCCTCAGCAGTCACCACCAGCCTCGGCCTGGTATCCGACATGAGCTCGGCCACCGAAAGCTGCCGAACCGGAGGCACCACGGTTTCACCTCGAAAATGTAATGAGAATCCCAGCGCAGCCGCGAGCCGATGTTTGATGTGGTCAAGCCGCTGTGGACTATCGCATTCCACGAGAAGTTGATACGCCGTCAGTGTCAGCCTGGCCACGAGTCTCCCACTTTCCCGTTGGCCCCACTGCTGGACAACTGGCCGCTTTACCGTATCACCTTGCCTGACGGCGGGATCAGGCCTCTCCGGAGACAAGTCGGTCATCCCGGACAGCACATCGGTGAACGTTCGATGCTCGTGGTGATCATAGAGGGCAATCGCGTACAGATAGGACTGATCATCAGCTGTGCGATATTCGACATGAACGGCGGCATCTATCAGGGCTGCAAGGCGCTGTTCGGCAAACGCCCAGAGGACCATGTAGCCGAATCGCTTGGTGAATTCTTTCCATTCCCCCAACGCAAAGGATCCGGTGCTCATCTCCATTTCGCGCCGCCAATCAGATGTCATGTCGAGCAACGCCTTGGCATCAGTGTGTGACATCGTGACCCCACAGCCGGCCCATACAGCCCGATCTGACTCCAGGGGAGAGTTCGGATCATGAATGATCCTGGTGAGCAACGGACGATCCATGGTGAGATCCTTGATCCATTCACCGCCCGGCAGGACCACCCTTGTCCCATCAGCAAGAGATTGCAACAAAAGATCCTGGCCAGCTACCGGCGGAGAAGTCAGTTTCAGGACATCGACATAGGAATGTTTCAAGGGATCGAGCCACTGTCGCTCCTCTTCGGGGATATGTTCGGTGATCACGTCTCGCAACTGCTCGATGAGGGTCAGCTGTCCGTCTTCGGGATAGTAGTCGCAAAAGAGATAGAGGCTCGCCAGCTCTATTTCCTGCTCCAGCGGCGCGACAAGCCGTCCTGCGTCTCCCTCAATATATGGCTTCAGGACGCGCGCCAGCGCTCCCTCTCGCTGCACACAAAACTCCGGCCTGAGAGATAGGCGATCGAGCCGGGCGAGAATCGCATCCAGCGTTTGCGGGCGCGGTACCCACAACCCCATTCCCTGGTCACTCACGCGATTCATGAATTTCTTCCATGACGATTTCTTCTGCCTCGAGCCAGTCTTGGAGAGCATTCCCATCCTGGCGGCCGCGCTGTTCCCAGAGCTCGTACGCTTTCCGCGAGATCCGTTCCCACATTCCCTCCGGCAATTCGATAGGGTTTTCCGTTCGCCTTATGGCAGGGGCTGGTCGGACCTTCCCTTTGGCGCTTGTGGTCTTTTTCCTGGTTGTCGTCTTCCGCGTTGGCATGACTCGCTCCTCGGCTACAAGTTGCTTGGGATGGATGGTCTAACAAGGACAGGGCGATGGCCTGGGTGAAACTTCGGGCCCCGGACCGTCAGCACAGGACACGAGGCCTTCCGAAGAACGAACTCCGTGACGCTGCCGAATAACGCATGAGACAAACCACGTCGACCATGAGTCCCCATCACAATCAAACCCACATCGGGGGCCAGGGCCGCGTTGAGGATCGAATCGGCCGGCAGCCCGCCAGCGACAACGAAATCGGACACCAGCCCAGCCGAAGTCAGTGCTGCCGTGAGATCAGACAGCCGCCTGGTAATCGCTGTCCGATCATGGTCACGCTTCGCCACATGAGGCAAGGTGAAATCTAGTCCATACGAAACCGGCTCCAGGACATGGAGAATTCTGACGGAGGCTTTGGATCGCTGAGCAACCAATGCCCCATACTCCAACGCATCGAGCGAACAGTCCGAAAAATCTATCGGCACCAGAATCCGTTCAATAACCGAGGGATTGTGCCGCGGTCCACCCTTTCCCTCTTCATCATGCAGCCCGGCACGCACGGCCAGGACTGGACAGGGTGCCGCCCGGATAATTCGCTCCGCCGTACTTCCCAGGAGTATGTGTGCCAATCCGGTCTTGCCTCTCGTGCCCACAACAATTAGCTCCGGCTCCTCACCCCTTACAGCTGCAAGAACCTCTTCGCTCGGGATGCCTGTGGCAATCTTAGTCTCCGCCGAAACCCCTCGATCGGCTGCCCGTGCTTTCAATTCGACTAACTCTTGCGTCGCCTGCTTCATCAGTTCGGCCAAGTATAGTCGATTGACAGGATTCTCCGCATCGAGCCCAGAGGGGAACTCCAACACATGCAGAACGGTCAGCGAGGCACTCCACGATCGCGCGAGCGCAAGCGCATAGGCCTCCGCACTCAATGACCCCTGCGACCCGTCGGTCGCAAGGAGAATGCCCGATCTTCCCGCAGACAGGCTCACACAGCCTCCGCACTCAATAGCAGTAACTCCCCGCTCATCGTCGGGTGAATAGAGCAGCGGAAGACGTGCCGACCTGGTCGCGTCATGTCAAATCGAATCGTCGCGCTCTGTTTCGGATCGAGATACACCCCTCCCACGCCACGCCCATAGACAATCACCCCGTCTTTCTCAACCTGTGTGGGAATACCCTCAAACATGGTCGAGCTGAAATCGTGTCGCTCTGCGTCTTCATTCCGTACGGTGATCGCGGTAGGAAATCCCAAGCGCAAGGGACTCTGCTTCGTCACAAACCGAAAATCCTTGATCGTCACGTCCACCACCTGTTCGGATTGCGCCACCAGGGCTGTGCCATACAGCCAGGCCAGAGAGGCCATGGTGAGAACCATCCCCAATCGTCGCCACTGCACCCCAGTCTTTCCAAGGATCATACCCCCTCCATCTAGTTGCGTAGTTGCTATCGTGACGACCGTCGTTGCGAAGCAGAAACCGGAAGCGGTACGGTCAAGACGGGACAGCCTGCCGTACGAACGACCTTCTCCGCCGTACTGCCGAAGAAAATCTTATCCACATTCCCGACCCGTCCGCCGTAGCTTCCGATCACGACCAGATCAACATTCCCTGTCCGCGCAACTTTGGCGATTTCAGCAAACGGCACACCCTCTACAATCTGGCGTTCGATCTTGACGTCCGCGGCTACCTTCGACTCCAACAATTGCCTGACATTTAAACGAGCATGATGGCGCAGCCGGCGGCGCTGTAGGGCGGCATCGGACGGAACCGCCAATAACCCCAGGCGATGAAATGCGGCAAGCGTGCTCGTGTCGATCACGTGCAGCACGAGTACCGCCGCGCCACACAGCCTCGCCATCTGACAGGCAACCCGAAAAGCTTCCTCGGAGCAAGGGGAAAAATCCACTGGAACCAGGATGGTCTTAAAGAGATCCGTCTCCTGCCGCATGAACGATCCTCCTGGTATGGAAAGTTGAGCAAGGGCGATGCCACATCAGCACGCTGACAGCGAACGGCTGACAGCTTGGGAAAACCGTGTGTTTGCTTTTCGTGTCCTTGCTATCGGCTATCAGCCACTTGCTCTGCATCTAGAAACAGGGGCTCTCTGCCACAGTGGTCATTCACTCTCTGTAGCAGAAGGGGGCAGGGTCGGTAAGGGGTAAAGTGTGAGGGGTGAGGGAATTTCGCCGAAGAATGTCCGTTCCTCTTCACTCCTTACCCTTCACCCCTTACACCTGACGAGTGTCTCCTTGAGAGGCATCGGATTTGCTCAGCACCTTAGTACGTGGGGAGGGATCAGACATGACGCGCACGCAGTGGTTCCTGCTTGGAGCGGTCGGCTTAGGTCTCGCGATCGTGATGTATCTCGTTTTTTTCTGCCCGGCGGATTGTCAGTAACGATCGACTCAGAGGCAATGGGATGGCAACGGCTGCAGACCTGATGACCCCGACATTCCTCGGAGCGACAGACATCGCACTGTCGGCGAAACCATTGCGGGGCTTCGTGGCCACACATGGGACGAAGTGGGTCATGTCTATCTGGTCGACGATCAAGCAGTCCTAACGGGTCGAGTTCCGATGGAACGATTGCTTCAGGCCAAGGAACAGGCCACGCTGGCCGAACTGGAAGGATTGCCGCCGATCGAGGTGCTCCAGGAGATGGAGCTGAGACGGTGGCGCTGCGCGCGGTTCAACGTCATGACGCCGATGTCGCTGTCATCGACGCTCGACAGGCGACTGCTCGGCGTCATTCCGATCGGACGGCTCTTGGCCTTGCTGCATGAGGAGCATGTCGACAACTTTTTGCGCATGGGCGGTGTCAGTAGAATGGACCATCTCCATCTGTCGCTTACCGCCCAGCAGACGCTGACCCAGGTGCGCGCACGTCTCCCTGGTTGATGGTCGGCCTCGCAGGAGGATTCTTAGCCAGCGGCGTGGCCTCGGCGTTTGAAACCTCACTGAAGAACGAAGTGGCGCTCGCATTCTTTCTGCCCTCGTCGTGTACATGGCGGATGCCGTCGGAACTCAAACCGAAACCGTCCTGGTTCGTCGATTGGCCTATGGAGAGGTTGAGCTGTGGGCGCAATTGGTCAAAGAAACGTTCATCGGCGTATCCATCGGAACAATCGTCGCAGTTGTCGCTGCCGCCGGATTGTGGATCTGGAACGGACATCCGGCGTTGGCAGTGGTTGTCGGCGCCTCGTTAGGGGTGACGGCCGTCGTGGCCACTGTCATGGCCAGTCTTCTTCCGCTGGGGCTGGTGCGTCTCGGAGCAGATCCGGCTTTGGCCAGCGGACCGGTGGCAACGGTCGTGCAAGATATTTTGAGTGTGGGGATTTATCTGATGATTGCGACGGCCTTACTGCCGCGGTGATGCATGCAGGATCGGAGCGGTACATCCACAGCTGGAAGGTGGTGCTATGAAGATATTACTCGCAGTCGACGGGTCTGACCATTCGTATGAGGCAGTCCGATCTCTCAAGTACCTGACTCGGGCTGAGGAGCTGCATCTCGTACACGTACTCGACGTCCCAAGTCCGGCCTATCCTATGATGATGCCGGAAGTGGCACAGGAACTGTACGAGACGGTCGAGCGAAACATGCGCGACGACGGGGTTCGTCTGTTGGATCGCATCGTGTCCTTGCTCCCGTTGGATGTTGGGCCTGTCACGAAGCATTTGGTCGTTGGATCTCCGACGGAACAACTCGTGGCCTTGGCGGAACAACTCAAGGTTGGACTGATTCTCTTGGGGACTCGGGGTCTTGGACCGATCAAGGAACGCCTCATCGGAAGCGTCTCCCATCGAGTCCTGACATTCGCGCCGGGCGCGAAACTGATTCTACCCGGTCCCTTGAAAAGGCTGCATCACATTTTACTGCCTTTACAAGGAACCTATGATGCAGATCATGCCCTTTCGCTGCTTCAACAGAAACCATTTCGTGAGTTGCCCACGGTGACCCTCTTCACCGTCCTTCCCCATACGAGGCCCCCCTGGCCGGTGGATGCGGTTTCGGCTGAGCACATGGAAACCCATTCCCTCCGCAAGGCGAAAGACTTTCTCGACGAGACGGCAGATAAACTCCGCCTCTCAGGTTATCAAACCCGCGTGGTGACGACGTTGGGCACTCCGGTGGATGGGATTCTTCAGGAGGCCAAGGCCTTGAATCCTGACCTGATTCTCGTGGGATCCCGAGGCCGCCGCGGCGTGACCCGCATGGTCCTTGGCAGCGTGTCCCACGCACTGTTACACCAGGGCACCTATCCACTGATGATTTTTGGCTGAAGATCAAAAGAGGTGTACTATGCCGATGTACGACTATAAGTGCCTCGATTGCGGGAAGGAATCGTTGATCGTGGTAACATTAAAAGAACATGCAGCTGGGGGGATTGTCTGTCCGGCTTGCGGGAGCAAGAAGCTGCAGCAGCTCTTTAGCCCATTCATTGCTCACACAACAAAGAAAAGCTAAGGTTATGCTCACGATTCGACGGCAAATTCTATGGCACCGATTCTTTTCCGCAGGGCTCGTGAGTCTCTGCATTCTGAACAGTCTGGCTATACCCTCCTCGTACGCGCAAGACTATCCTCCCGACCGTGAGCGTGGGAAGGCCCTGTATGAACGCTACTGTCAGAACTGTCATGGCCCAACTGGCCGAGGCGATGGGCCAGACGCCGTTGCGTTGAAAGTCCCACCGGCCAATTTTCAGCGGTTCCAGTCGTTCCTGAAATCCGATGAAGAGTTACTGCGGACCATCGAGCACGGCGTCGTCTTCAGCCCGATGCATTCGTGGCGCGGCCAGCTCACCGATGGAGAAATGCAGGACGTCGTGGCATATATCCGTGTATTGTCGCAATAGACACGTTGACTGGTCTGATGATGTGACGATCTCGATGAGCGGTTGATTCAAGCCCAAAAATTAAGAGATCAACAGATCAGTAGATTCCCCACTTCATGATTCCTAAGATCTCACT
>JAMXAU010000038.1 GCA_024281365.1 Nitrospira sp. | reverse complement strand
ATCGAAGTGCACTGTGAGCAGGCACGAGTCGTGCGGGTCGTCATGTCTCAACCGAAGCCTGAGTTTCTCGATCCCATTGAAACGGTTGATGAGGTGTATTCGGTTGGTCGGGCTCTCGGTTTACCGAAACCCGGAGTTGTCGAAACCAACTGGGAACTGCAGGTCGTCTCCACCGGCCTGCCGGTGTTGATCGTTCCGGTGCGGACTCTCACGGCTGTACGATCGATCATTCCTGACGCATCCGCGATCACCGCTGTCTGTGAACGATTCGGTGCCAACGGCATCATGGTGTTCACGACTGTAACGGTCGAATCCTTCACCTCAGTCCATGCGCGGATGTTTGCGCCAAAGATTGGAATTCTAGAGGATCCTGCGACAGGAAGCGCCGCCGGCGCATTAGGAGCTTACTTGGTTCACCATGGAATCGTTGAGGTGGGACCGACGACGGATATTCTCGTCGAGCAAGGCTATGAGATCGACCGGCCGTCACGGATTCTTGTCCAGGTGGAGTCGGACAATGATGCCATTCAAGGGGTGAAGGTCGGTGGGCATTGCGTCATGGTGGTAGAAGGTACGCTCCGATTCTAATATCGTGCCGAGTGCTATGTAATCAAGAGGCTCTCCTCGTTCGATCCCTGACCTCCATGCTCTCGAAACGTCCGGGTCGTTCGTTTTTTAAGAAGCTGGTCGTTGAGTACGTGACGCACAGCGGTTCTAGCGGGCGGTTCTTCCTCCTCCTTTTGAGCTCTCCGCGTATTCTGTGCTACTCTTACCCAAGACAACTTGAGCGTGGCCGGCGTTCATCCGTCGAAAATTCATCCACCAATGGAGGAAGAAGCTATGTCTACTGTCGCACAGATCATGACAAAACGGCCTAAATCGATTGGACCCAAGGTATCCATCGCGAGTGCCGCTAAGACAATGCGTCAGGCGCGAGTCGGATCGTTATTGATCAAAAAAGGAAAGCAGTTCGTCGGGATCGTCACGGATACTGATATTGTACGGCGAGCAGTCGCATCCGGAAAGCCGTTAGGCAAACTGACGGTCGAGAAAATTATGACGGCACCGGTGTGCACGATCGAGGGAAGTGAAGCCATCGATGACGCGCAGGCTATGATGGATGATCTCGGCGTACGCCATCTCGGCGTCAGTAAGAACGGCGAGATTATTGGCGTGATCTCTGTACGTGATGTGTTGTCGTTTTATAAACGATATGCGCAGTCGAAAATTTCTGCCGAGATATCGTATGAGGAGCCAAAAATTACGCAGGATTAGAAACTGTGAGGGGTGAAGGTTAAAGGGTATGATACGGTTTGAGGCGATCCCCTAAACCCCCTCTCACCATTTACCCCTCACCGTTACTTCGAGAGCTGCTGCACCAGATGGCCGAGTTCCGGCAGGATGAGCTTTTCCATAGCCGTTTTGACGGCATGTTCTGAACCTGGAATGGAAAAAATGCACCGGCCTTTGATAATGCCGGCGGTGGCTCGACTCATGATGGCAGGTGATCCCATCTCTTGGTAGGTCAAGAGCCGAAAAATTTCGCCGAATCCTGGAAGCCGCTTCTCCAGCATCGCATCAACGGCTTCGAATGTGCTGTCCCGCCGTGAAATCCCCGTCCCGCCGTTGATGATCAACGCTTGGACAGCCTCGTTCGTCATTGCCCGAGCGATCCAGAGTTGAATCTGTGCCGGATCGTCCTTGACGAGGTGATATTCAACAACCGTATGTCCCTGGTCTTTGAGCAGTTTTTGAATCAGCTGGCCGCTGCCGTCCGTCTCGGCGATCCGAGTATCGCTGCAGGTAATAATCATGCACCCGATCGAGCGAGGTGCATGGGTCTTATGTTCATGAACCGTAGGCGCCGTCATAGATGTAGATGATCAGTCATGTTTTTGCTCGCCGACTGCAACCGTTGATATTTGCTCAAGTTCGGGCTCCGATACGCTCTACTTCCATACCGAATCGGGTTTGAGTGTAGCAGCTGGTGTCCCCTTCGTCACGTGTTCATCGAGAATCGTGGCGACGTCCGCTTCCGTGACTTTGGAGTACCAGGTATTGTCAGGGTAGACGACCACAGTCGGACCCTGTTCACAAGGACCGAGGCACCCAGTCGCACTCACCAAGACCGTCCCTGGACCAACGTGGAACGCATCAACCCATATTAAAGGCCATGAGCAGTTGTGCTGCTCCGGCTGACCCGCATGATGGCTTGGGATGGCCAGGGGGGCGCGAATTCGTGCAGACAAGGATATGATATTTTGGTTTTGGCATAATCTCCTCTATGTATGCTGAGTTTCCCGCTCTGTGCAATCAGCCGTCGACTCACATATTACTTCGGTCTATATGATTCCCATTGCTGAATAACGTCTTCCGGAAATTTCCACTGTTTAAGCCCTTTGAGCACCCAATCCAGGTAGTGATCCTTTGGCTTGAATTTCCCGATGGGGTTGGCGGCATAGGTGGTGACCAGCTCCTTTTCTCCGGTCTCGGTCAAGACTGTCACCTGGAGATGACGGTAGGCTCCCTGCGGGACATCCTGTTCAAACTGATCCATACTGTTCACATCTTCATCCGTTAACTCGAACACGCCGCCCCAAGCTTGTTCACCCTGTGAGGGGACGATGCTCGCGAGTCCGCATCGCCATTGGGATGACCATCGACAAAACTTGACGGTGTGATCCAACAGGGTAGCACGGTGCAGAAATTGATGTTCAGGAGCTCGCCGCTGAAGCTGTGACGGATTGAGGAGATCACCGTACAAAAAGAACTTCATATCCTCCACTCATGCTGTCTGTACTCTGGTGAAACCGAAACGTATTTGTAACACATCGGCTTTTGATCAGACAAGCTGCGGTCCGCACTCTGGTTGGATTGACAGAACATTCCGGATCTTCCTAAGATGCAAGGAGGCGAAGGATTTTTCGGCACGGCACTTCACCCACCAAGACGCTCTTGAGGAATACACAGGGGGCGTCCTCCGACCAATCGGCCAGAGCCTATGGCGGCGTGCCGAAGCCTTAGCGGAGGAGGATCCGCTTTTGTCGGGTTCCGCCGAAGACACAAGAGGGACCACGGCTGCACGTCCTCCGCAGTCGTCTGCCACGGAGGAAGGATCAAGCCGTGAGGCTCTACACATAATGACTGGTAGCGTGACTTCTTTACGATCGTTCGGCACTCACATCACCCATTACGCCGTTGTTGCCGTGTTGTTGCTCGGTGGGCTGTACTATGTGTGGACGTCGCTGCCATCAACGGCTCCGTCGAGAACGACCCAAGAGGTTGAAGCCTTGGCCCTCGTACAGCACCATCCGGCCATCGGGTTCCCCTCGATTCTTGATGCCATGAACGAGCATGTTCGGAGTATGAAAGAGCGTGGGCAGGGCGTACGGCTCGGCGAATGGCGTGTCAAACAAGTCGAAGGGCATATCTATGAAATTCGTGTCCAGCTCCGCGATCAGAGTGTGCGCGGCCAATGGTTTGAACGGGAGTTTATTTGGCACGCCCATCTCGATCTCAAGAAGGTGAATGCTGCCTCCTTACCGGCTGATGGTGTCACTCCCAAAGCACCGGACTCCGACCCACAGTCGACTCCACCGTTCCCCCCTCCGTCCTAGCCTGCGCTTGAGCCGGTTGCAGAGCAACGTGTCCGGCCCTTGAGGCCCCTTGGAGAAGAAGAATTCGACTGGCTTCTTGATGAGTACACTCTCGCTACCTTGGCAAAGATCGGTAGGCGGGAAAGGGAAGATTATCCATCAGGGACAGCACCTCTGTCATTGAAGATGGACCTTCCGAGGAGCTTTCGCACAGCGGTGATCAGACTAATCAGCTTTTTCCCGGTTAGACCAGATCCCACCGGCGATCAAGGCGAGGATCAGAGCTTGCGGAACAAGACTTTGCATAGTCGGGTGAATACCCAATAGTGGCAAGGAGAAGAAACGAACATTCGTCACGTCCAGGACGCCTGCCGCTTGAAGGGCGGCGATGCCGTTCCCAACAAAAATTACGGCCATCACCGCCAGAAGGCTTGAGGCGACGGTGAAGAATGGCCCGATGGGCAGACGGACGCTATAGCGAAGAATCATACCGCCGATCAGCACCAACAGCACCGCTGCTATGGCGATGCCCCACATGACCGCACTATGCCCGGTCGGCCCGGCCTGTGACCAGAGCGTTTCATAGAACAGAATCATCTCAAACAACTCTCGGTACACGACAAGGAATGAGAGCCCTGCCATTGTCCAGAGCGTCCGGGTGGCCAGCGCACTGTTCAGTTGTTCGCGGATATAGCGGTTCCACGCCTGTGCGTTCGAGCGGCTGTGTAACCACCATCCCACGTAGAGGAGCATAGCCGCGGCCAGCAAGGCTGTGAGGCCTTCCGTTACCTCACGGTTCGCCCCAGAAATGCTGAGCATGTAGCGGGCAAGACTCCACGTCACGATACCGAGTGCCATGGCTCCGATCCAGCCGAGATGGATGTAGGGGAGCGCGTCACGTCGGCCGGTCCTCACGACAAAGGCGACGATGGTCGAAATGATGAGTATTGACTCCAGTCCTTCGCGCAGCAAGATCAACAGTGAACTTACGAATGCCGTATTCGACGATACGGTACCCCCAGAGAGTCTGTCTGAAGCACGATCGAGTAACGTCGTGATCTTTGTTGTCTGCGCGGTCACGACCTCGATGCGTGCCCCATCTGCGATGGCCGTCCGAAGGGCCATCATTTCACGCTCTATTTCCGCACGCAGCGGCGCGTCGACATTGTTCAGCGCGGACTCGATCAGTTCCACCCCCTCGAGATAGGCGGCGACGGCAAGGCGCCGAGCCTCTGCCTGCTGGCCATTGGCGTATGCTACCGCGGCCTCCTCAACTTTCATGCGCGAAACGTTCAACGGCGAGTGCACTCCAGCCTCCAGCGCATGTGGCTGCTGCGTGAGATAGGCGCGCACGGCATCGAGTGACGAACCGGCAACAGCCTGTTGGGCGGGTGTGGTCGTGACGAAGGTGCGGAGGGTGTGAAAATCTGCTTTGCCCTGTTCTTGCCGCCAGAGTTCTTCGCCCTTCGTCACCAAGCGAGGATCGGTTCGCAGGCCGGCGGCAAAAAAGGCCAACGCCCACCGATCGGCTTCGGACAGTTCGACGAAGGCGCGCATTGGCGTGCCACGTACACCAAGTGTGATGGTGTTGTATAACCCATAGAGGCTACGCTGACGCATCCGAGCTTCATCGTGAAAGTTACGGGGAGCTGGGTCCATTCCCTTGGCCAGCGGCCCATCGCCCCTTCCTTGCGTGCCATGGCAGCCGGCACAGTATTGCAGAAACAAGGTCTCACCACGTCGGAGGTCCGGAGCCTGACGTGGCGCCACGCTGAGCTTCCATGAGTTGATGATGTGAACGAGCAGCTGATTGGCGAGAGTTGAAATCACCTCTCCCGACGCCTTCGCTTCGATCTGGGTCAAGAGTTCTCGCGCCTGCTGCACCAACACATCCTGCTCAGACACAGCGGGTAACTGACCGAGAAGTGTGAGGGCCTGGGCGGCAAAGTCGCGTTGTTCGGCATACTCTTCCTGTTTGATCACCTGACCGTTCTGCACGGACTCAGGATAATCGACGCCGACATAGTCAAGCATGTGGACGATGGCCTGCGCCTTGTCGTCGTCATTCACTTCTGCCAGTGCGAGGCCAGGGAGACTCGCTCCCAGTAGCAGGATGGGTAGCCACCAGTGCAATGTGGGGACGAAGGTGAATCGCATGGGTTACATCACGATCAAGTCTTCGACGTGCTCGGACCGTATAGCTTTGCAGTCTGTCATCACTCAGATCTCGTTGAATGCCAACAATACTGTAATGGATCAGCAGGATGAGTGCCGCTGTGGATACAGAATAGGTCCGTTCATGGTTTATCGCGTCACAGTCTGCTGAACAGGAAACGAAAGCAGAATGGCATGGTACAGACTAAAGGAAAGCTGTTCGATTCCGCAAGGGCGTGTGCACGCACCGCTTTGAATGATCCTACGATCCCGCTGGTGGGTTTACTCTACGTTTTCAATGCGGGACGTGCAGGGATAGAGTGTGATTGTGTACTGGCTGGTAGAAGCGACATGGCTGGGAGGGGCCAGGTGGCAGTGGATCTTAGGAGAGACATTGAGGCACTCCTCAACGACATCAATTCGACGAGAGGAACTGCAATTCCGCGGGGAGTCTGATCTCGACCCGACCGTCGATGACGCGCACATCACAGCGAGGCACCTGAAAGGTTGGGTTACCGACGCGCCCTCCGGACACGATGTTGAATTTCCAGCCGTGCCAGGGACATTCAACGTCGGTGCCGCAGACTTTGCCTTCACCGAGTGGACCACCCGCGTGTGGACAGGCATTATCGATCGCATAAAACGTCCCGTTTAGGTTAAAAACAGCGACCCAGACTCCCGCAACCTCCACAGTCCGTCCTGTGCCAGGGGGAATCTCGGAAACGGAAGCGACGGCTATGTATTCACCCATGAGAGATGCCTTCCCCTTCATCGGCGGACGCCGCAATAGGAGCGTCCTTACTTGATTTCATCACAACCTTATGGCATAGAAACAGCTGTGATGTAGCTGGGCCCATCGGACGAGCCTTTCCCACATTCGGGAGCTCGAGTGAGGATGAGGTTGCTGCATGGAAATGACCCTCCTGCTCAATTCCACGTTCGAACCCCTACGGGTTGTACATTGGCAAAAAGCGATCGCGCTCCTCTGGCAAGGGAAAGTCGAAGTGCTGGAGGTCTACGATCGTGAAATTCATGGGATTTCGCTCTCGATCAAACTTCCCTCGGTCATGCGGCTGTTGAAACTGGTGCGATTGAAGGACAGCCATCGTGCCGTCAAGTTCTCCCGCATCAATATCTTTACCCGGGACGGATACTGTTGTCAGTATTGTTACCATAAATTTCGGACGGAAGAACTGACATTCGATCATGTGGTTCCCATCGCCAAAGGCGGGAAAAAAACCTGGGAAAATATCGTGACGGCCTGTTGGCGATGCAATAATCGGAAAAGCGGGCGCACGCCTGAAGAGGCTGGGATGAAGTTGAAAAAGAAACCGGTGAAACCTCGCTGGAATCCCGTCATTACCATCACCATTGGCATCAGGAATACACCCGAAAGTTGGCGTGACTATCTGTATTGGAACCTGGAATTGGATGCAGATCCAGCCGGAACGTGACGCGTGCTCGTGGCGAATGAAGCTATCTGCCGTCTCCGTTGCAGGAGAGGTTTCCTCGCCGGTTATAACGTGAGCCTCTTCTCACTCGTGCACCCATCGCAATCTCCTGCATTATAGCCACGCTGTATTGAAAAGTGGAGCGTGAGCCTCAGAAGTTCCTCTTGCATGTGACCCATCCCTTCCTCGATACTAGTCTTTTGGATTGCCATAGGGAGTAGAAATGATGGTTGCCAATCCTGGTTTTCCCTTGGTGTTGGATGTCAAAGGTTGGCCGGTTCTGGTGATCGGCGGTGACGAGGAAGCCTCTGAAAAATCGGAACGTCTTCTCGAGTCCGGTGCACGAGTTACGGTGATCAGTCCGACATTGAATGAGCCCCTCCGCCAGTTAGCGGCTTCCGGGAAAATCATCCATCGGGGACGTCATTTTCGTGACACGGATCTGGATCATGTCATTCTCATCCTGAATACCGTTCGAGGCGATCGGGATTTCGCGAAGATGCTCATTGCAAAAGCCAGAGAAAAGCGGGTGTTACTCTGGTCCGTCGACTACCCTGAAGCCTGCAGCGTCACGATGCCGGCAGTCGTGTCGGTAGGGCATGTTCGTGTGGCCATCAGCTCAAGCGGGGTCGCCCCCGCCCTTTCTGGATTCATGAAAGAGGATCTGGAACGGATCCTTGATGCTGAATTTATCGAGTTTGTCGAGTGGCTGGGAGAGCTACGAGAGCAGGCTAAGGCAAATGAGCCGGATGCCGAGAAACGACGCGCATTGCTTCGGGAAGCCTTGGACGGTTTTCGTTTGCTTGGCAAGGTGCGTTACCCCTCCGTATGGTCTGCACGACGCGCGGAAACCGTAGCGAATGCGGCGTCTGGCACGAGCGTGGAACCACGATAAGGAGCGACGATGGTATTGTTGGAATTCAGCATGTCTCCGTTAGGCAAGGGGGAAAGTGTCGGAAAATATGTGGCCCGTTCTCTGGACATCATTGATAAGAGCGGAGTCGCCTATCGCTTAAACCCCATGGGAACTGTCTTAGAAGGGGAGTGGGAAGAAGTGTTTTCGGTGGTACAGCAGTGCTATGAACGGATGAAGAAGGACTGCAACCGTATCTCGTGCACAATCAAAGTCGATTACCGAAAGGGGCATTCCGGACGTCTTCAGAGTAAAGTCGCCAGCGTTGAAAAAAAGCTCAAGCGGTCGGTCAGACAGTAGGCGATCATACTCTCTTTCACCCGGCTGGTCGGTGTCGGTCATCCCGGATCCGTGCCTGCTCTTCCACTAATTGCCTCCCCGAGTTCCCCATCTTTTGATCGGTCTTGCCCTACGGATGTGAGGAACGCACCCTTCGTATTGCAAAGCGTAGGGGGCGTCGATATACTCGCCCAGCCATACGTGCTATTCCGGTAGGAAAATTGTCCTATCAGGCACGCCAGTGACTCGCTCGTCTGAGCACCTTGAGGACAAAGGATCTTGGTCTGTTCATCAACTTCGTTGATGAAGAAGTAATGAGAGCACCAAGTCTCCAATGAGGTGTTTAGCCAACGGTGCTGTTAATGAAGGCACGACCCATGTACACGGGCTTTCGACTAAAGCGAGCACAAAGCTGCTTGGTGGGTTCACCGTCCTGTGAAGGGATGACACCATGATAAGCAGTACGCTCGACGGCACCGAAGCCAAATCCCTCCCCACGGTTGAACTGTTCCCCAAAGAGCGAACCATTCTTGAACAGAGTGCCATGGTGTTTCGTCCATTCGGGTTGGATGAGCAGGGGCATACGATCAGGGACCTCAGTGGAGTCAGCATTCGGGCGGTCACTGTGTTTTTAGAGAAATTGATCACCGCTCAGCGGGGAGAGCCGGCCGGGAAGGAGGCCGTGGAGGACTTATGCCAGCTGTTGAATGATCGCATCAAAGACCCTGTCTATCATGTGACGCCCGAATTTTTAAGGAACCCCTGGAATAGTTATTCGTACGAGTTTACCAGCTATCTCTACGAGTTCTGCGAGCGCATATCCGGCGACCCGCGCTTCGCCTTCAAGGCCGGTGCGGAAAAGATCTCTCCCATCATGCTCGCGCTGACTCGCCCCTTCTCGATCTCGCAGATCTTCACCATGTTTCCCTACTTTGGGAACAAATTCACCTCTGGTTCCGCCGAGTTCCGAGTGGTCGAGGTCACAAGCACCACTGCCGTGGTGGCGATGCGGTTTACGGATCGAACGCTTCGTCAATTTGGTCCTTATCGGAGACGGTGTGCGTGTCTTGTGTGCCAGTCTGCGCAGGGCATCATGATCGCGATGGCCAGTCGAATTCATGGTCTCTCTCAAGCAGAGACGATAGAAACGTCTTGTATCGGAAATGACGATGCCTGGTGTCAGTGGACCATTCGGTGGCAGGAAGAACGAGGGTACGGCAAACGTTTCTGGCGTACGACATCCCCCTTAGAACAAGCTCGAGCTCTCCTGCCGAACCAGGAGGCATTCTCTAAAACAGACAGCGCGCAAGCTGGTCTCCTCACGACAGCCCCTCTGCAGGTAGAACCTCGAACGTCTGCTCAGCAACATTTCACATGGTTTCTCTGGGGTGGTCTGGTGGGGCTTATCCTTATGGCAGGGGTGGGTATCGTCAATCCGATGGTGAGCCTCGGCGAGGTCTTGTTAGTCGGACTGTGTCCACTCCTCATTATCGGCATCTTGGTCAATCGACGGCTTCTGCGAGAGAGCGAACGGCGCGAGGCGCTGATTCAAGAACAAATTACGTTTGTCGAGTCGCGTCATGAAGAGTTGCGCGAAGCCTATTTGGAACAAGAACAGATGCGGGTGGAGTTGCGACGAAAAGTGGCTCAACTGACGGCACTGCATCGAGCCGGACTGTCCTTCGGCTCGACGTTCGAACGAGATACATTGCTCCATCAGGTCTTAGAGGCCCTGACGCATGAGCTCAACTATAATAGCGCCATGGTCTCCATGTTTGATCCAGGTGACCAGACCGTCCAGCATATTCGACTCATCGGTGGGCCACCGGAGGTGGAGACATTCGCCCAATCCTGTCGGATTCCGATCACCGATCCGGATAGTCCTGAAGGAACAGTCGTTCTGCAAGGCCAACCACTGCTCGTGAAAGATATCGAGATCATTCGACATCGTCTTCATCCCCTGAATCAACGCTTGGCTGAGTTGAGCAAAACAAAAGCATTAGTCGTGGTTCCCATTAAGACAAAGGACCGCATCTGGGGAATGCTGACAGTGGATCGTTCGCACAATCAAACCGTTACGGACGACGATCTGGAATTGATGACGACGGTCGCCAGTCAGGTATCCATCGCGCTCGACAATGCGTCCGCCTACCAACAAATTGAAGAGTGGAATGAAGGATTAGAGGTCAAAGTTAAAGAGCGTACCGAAGCGCTTGAGCAGGCTGATCGGTTGCGGGCTCAGTTCCTTTCCCACGTGTCTCATGAACTGAGAACCCCGCTGACATCAATCAAGGGATTCATTCAGAATTTATTGGATGGACTGACTGGGCCTCTGAATGAGAAGCAACAGCGCTATCTTGTGCGGATGTCGGAAAACTCAGACCGTCTGGTCCGCATGATCGAAGACCTCCTTGATCGTACGAGGATCGAGACCGGACGGTTAGAAGTGCATCCCGCCGACGTGGAGCTTGAACCGTGTCTCGCTGATGTGCTGGAACAACTCAAGCCATTGGCGCATGCGAAACAACAGACGCTGGAATTCTACAGCGCCGACACCAAGGTCGTCGTCTGGGCGGATCGAGATCGGCTGATTCAGACCGTAGTCAATCTTGTCCAAAACTCCATCAAATTCACGCCTTCGGGCGGCACGATCACCGTGATCTGCGCGATGCCGAATCGCCGAACAGCCACCGTGCTGGTTCGCGATACAGGGCCAGGTATTCCTCCGGAATGCCTCGATAAGATTTTCGATCCGTTTTTCCGAATTCAGCAAGGTCATCGTACTGGCCCCAAAGGATTAGGCCTGGGGTTATCCATCGTCAAAACATTGGTCGAACTCCAGGGAGGAGAGGTGTCGGCACGCAACCGTCCGGAGGGGGGAGCGGAACTTTCCTTTACCGTTCCGGTCCATGCAGCGACCACACCGCATCGCCCGGATCCGCAGACGACCGGTCGGCATATCCTCGTGGTCGATGATGATCCAGATATTCAACAACTGCTTCATGATCGATTGAAAGCCGGAGGCTACCTGCCTTGTTCTGCACTCGATGGCCGGCAGGCGTTGTCCGTACTCCAATCACGCGAGTTCGACGGGATGATTCTTGATATCGGGATCGGCCAGATTGATGGTCTGGAAGTGCTACGGCGGGTGCGCATGACGAACCAACGCCTGCCGATTCTTATGATTACGGCATCTGGATCGCAAGAACTGGCAATGAAGGCCATTGGGTTAGGGGCTCAGGCCTATGTGCTCAAACCATTCGACACCCACCAGCTCCAACAAATGATGGATCAGTGGTTTGGTCCTGTTTGAGACAAGATGCTCGAAAACATGAGGCAGTATCGGAGGCCCTTGGGAGAGGAAGGAGGGCGATCTACTGTGCGTGACGTTCAGAGCGGTATGAGACGGGTGCTGATTCTTCTCGCGCTCACGGTCATTGTCGGTATTACGGCACCGGTCTCAGCCCAGGTTCCTCGCGTCTATGGGCAGGGGGCTGCCGCTTCCGGGATGGGCAACGCCTTTGCTGCGCAAGCGGACAATCCTTCAGCGCTTCATTACAACCCAGCCGGCATGACGCAACTCCGGGGAGTTCAACTGATGGGTGGGCTGAGTCTGGTGGGAGGGGCCACCGACTTTCGGAGTCCAAGCGGAGTCACCACCACCGGTGACCATGATGGGACGGTTGCCTGGCCTGGCCCCGGTCATGGCTACCTTACGGCAAATCTCCAAGACCTGGGGCTTTCCTCGCTTGGGAACATGACAGTTGGAATCGGAATCACCACACCGTTTGGGTCGGTGATGCGATGGCCGGATAACAGTCCCCTTCGAACGATCACCACGTTTACGGCGCTGCCATTATTTGATATCAAACCCACGATTGCCTATCAGTTAACGCAGGATCTCTCCATCGGCGTCGGAGCCGATATTTATACCTTTGCAAGCTTTTTCGGTGAAGGACATGCAGAACTGCAATCAATTTCCCCCGGTGGGTTGGTACCGGCCGGAGGCAAGCTCGAGTTCAACGGCAAGGACACTGCGGCTGGATTCAATGTCGGAGGATTGTATACTGCGCTTCGCAATGGCTCAGGACAGCCGATCGCAAATCTCGCCGTGGTCTATAGAAGCCAGGCCACCCTCCACTTGGATGGAGCTTTTTCAGCCAATGGCGTCAAGATCCAAGATGCAACGACCACGTTGGTGTTACCTCAGGTCATCACAGGGGGCATTGCGCTCTGGCCGATCCGGAATCCGGAACGCGAGTGGAAAGTGGAGTTGAACGTGGACTATGTCGGCTGGAAATCCGTCAGAAGTCTCGATATCCATCTCGCAAATGGATTCACTATTCCACAGCCACAAAACTGGAAAAGCACCTATGCCATTCTGATAGGAACGGAGTACAGATGGCTCCAACTCGAACGATTTCCGGGATGGGAGGTTTCAGTGCGAGGTGGGTACACAAACCAGCAAACGCAAGTACCGGATCTCACCTTCAATCCTGGTGTCCCCTCTGCAGATCTCCATGTCATTTCAAGCGGGATCGGATTGATCTGTCGGGAGAACGGCTCCTTTCTAGGCCTCATACCATGCGGAAGCCTTGGAGTAGGGCCGCTCAAACCAAAACTTGTCAGCGTGGATCTGTTCTACCAAGCTTTCCTCTACGAGCCACGGACCATTTCAGGGGTTTCAGGAATTCGTGCGCCAGTCAATGGACGCTACGATACCACTCTGCACGCTGGAGGTCTGTCTGTCCGGGTGAGTTTTTAAACATCGTTTTTTGGTTCAACCCGATGATCCGTTTCGTCAGACAGCGAACCATCGCTCTGCTGAGAGCGGTCCCTCCTCATGAAGAGTGCCGATAGCGTCTTGGAACTCTTGGACTGATCGCACAGAGGACTTCGTACGGGATCGTTCCTGTCCACTCGGCGATATCTTTCGCTGTAATCGTCTCTCTTCCTTGCTGCCCGATCACAACGACCTCGTCACCAATCATCGCCTCAGGGACGGTGGTGACGTCTACCATCACCATGTCCATGCATACCAGTCCGACGATCGGCACACGCTGCCCGCGAATGAGGACGACTCCTCGATTCGAGAGACGTCGGCTTAATCCGTCAGCATACCCGATCGGAAGCACGGCGATGCGTGTGGATCTCCGTGCAATGAAGGTTCCGTTATAACTCACACGGTCACCGGGCTGAATACTGCGGAGTTGCGCGATGCAGGTCGTGAGCGAGAGGACTGGCTGCAAATCAGGCACCGGTATCGTACTTGGAAGCGTGTGGTAGCCGTATAGCATGATACCGGGACGGACCATCGTATAGTGAGCCGATGGAAATCGGATGATGCTCGCGCTATTCGACAGATGAACCAGTGGAACCTCATATCCTCCACCACGGGAGACGTTCAAGGCTCGGTTGAATCTGGAGATCTGTGCTTCAGTGATATCTTGTACCTCACCGTCACTATCAGCCAGATGCGACATGAATCCTTCGAGGTGCAGCGAAGAAGGAAACGCGTGCGTGGTGAACAGAGTCTCAAGATCTTCCTGCGTCAGACCCAGCCGATTCATGCCGGTCTCGACTTTGAGATGAATCGGGTAGGGAGTGGGCCGTGCACGAGTGGCGTGCGCCATCACCTCGAGCATGGAACGATCACTCACCACCGGAGTAAGCCGGTGGACAATGAGGTCCTCAACCTGTCGAGGAAAGAATGGTCCAAGCACCACGATCGACACAGTAATTCCTGCTTGGCGCAGTGCAATCGCTTCCTCGATTGAAAAGACCGCAAGATGCCCCAGGTTCTGCCGAACAAGCGCCTGTGCGGTTTCGATGGCGCCATGCCCATAGGCATTGGCCTTAATCACAGGCATGACAGCACAGCCAGGGGCAAGACACTTTCGTATCTGGGAGAGATTATGGCTTAGGGCAGTCAGGTCGACAGTTGCTAACGTTGGGTGGAAATTCGAAGGACTCGACATGTAAGGAAAGGAGGGTCAGAAGGAAGCCACCCTACACTTCCATGATTTCCTGTTCCTTTTTCTTGATGATGTCATCAACTTTTTGTCCATACTGTTCGATGAGTTTCTGGGTCTCTTGTTCAGCCTTTCGTAGTTCATCCTCGGTGAGCTTCGCATCTTTTTGGAGTTTCTTCAACTCCTCGTTCGCTTCTCTCCGGAATCCTCTGATCTGAACTTTGGCGTCTTCCCCATGCTTCTTGCACACCTTTGTCAATTCCTTGCGCCGTTCTTCAGTCAATGGGGGAAGGGGAACTCGAATGATTTTCCCGTCATTGGACGGAGTCACGCCTAAACCGGCATTCGCGATGCCTTTCTCAATCTCTTTGATCAGCTGGGGCTCCCAAGGTTGTATGGTAATCAATCGAGCTTCCGGGGTCGACACACTGGCAATCTGTTTTAACGGGGTCATGGTGCCGTAGTAATCGACACGAATCCCATCGAGCAGCGCGACGGAAGCTCGCCCGGTTCGCAGACCTGAGAGATCCTTCCGTAAATGCTCGAGTGATTGATCCATACGGGAGACGAAGGCCTGGCGAACCGGGGCAGCGTTGGACATGATACACCTCGTAATGGGATCAGCGGTTACCGATCGTGACAGAGGTCCCGATCGGCTCACCCAAAGCCACTCGTTTGAAGTTACCGGGTACCTTGAGGTTGAAGACGGTGAGCGGCAGTTTATTATCCATACACAGACTGATGGCCGTCGAATCCATCACTTTGAGATTCTGATTCAAAATAGAGAGAAAGGAAATCTGATCATACTTCTTTGCCGTGGGATGACTGACCGGATCTGCGTCATAAATCCCGTCAACTTTAGTGCCCTTCATGATGACCTGCGCACTGATTTCCATGGCTCGAAGAACAGCTGCCGTATCCGTTGAGAAGTAGGGATTTCCGGTGCCACCGGCAAAAATAACCACTCGGTTCTTTTCGAGGTGGCGGATAGCCCGCCGCCGAATGTAGCCTTCCGCCAGTTGGCGCATTTCAATGGCAGATTGAACTCGGGTAATGATTCCAATGCGTTCCAATGCATTTTGAAGCGCCAAAGCATTGAGCACGGTCGCCAGCATCCCCATATAATCGGCGGACGCCCGCTCCATCCCGGCCGCACTTGCGGCGATTCCTCGAAAAATATTTCCGCCTCCTATGACAATAGCCACCTGAACTTCAAGGGCCACGACCGAGGCGATTTCTGCTGCAAGTGTTTCCAGAATCGAGGGTTGGATACCGTACCCTTGCTCGCCAGCCAACATCTCCCCGCTGACTTTAAGAAGGAGGCGTCGGTATTTGGCAGAGCTCATACTTCGCCTAACTGATAGCGGGTGAATCGGCGAATGTTCATATTTTCACCGATCTTCGAAATCTTTTGAGCAAGTAAATCCTTGACGGTTACGGCCGGATCCTTGATGAATGACTGCTCCATTAAACAATTTTCTTGATAGAATTTTTCCAACTTTCCTTCGACGATCTTGGGCCACGCGGCCGGAGGCTTACCCATTTCTTTTGCCTGCCCCTCGTAGATCACTTTTTCTTTCTCAGCCATGTCGGCGGGAACATCTTCGCGCTTGACAAAGTTAGGTTTCGCAGCGGCAATCTGTAGGGCCAGATCGTTGACGAAAGCCTTGAACTCCTCATTGCGAGCCACGAAATCCGTTTCGCAGTTCACTTCGATCAAGACGCCGATCTTTCCACCCATATGGATGTATGAATGAATGAGACCTTGATTGGTCTCTCGCCCGGCTTTCTTCGCGGCTGCCGCCAAACCCTTCTGCCGCAAATAGTCGATGGCTTTCTCGATATCATTGTCGTTCTCGGTGAGGGCTTTCTGACAATCAAGAATGCCGGCCCCGGTTTTCTCACGAAGTTCCTTCACGAACTGACTGGATCCTGCCATGATTCATTCTTCCTTCACATAGGCGTTGAAAATAAAAGCATTGATGAACCGCTCTGCACGAGGCTTATGATATCGCAACGCCTTCAGAACGCACCACCGGCTTCTTCTCTCCGGAGGAGGAAGGCGTTGATTGGAACTCCGCCTCCTCGCGCTGTGCTTTCACGTGGGCGCCTTCAATGCAGGCATCGGCAATTTTTGACGTGATCAGCTTGATGGAACGGATCGCATCATCATTCCCCGGAATGGGATAGGTAATGTGATCCGGGTCGCAGTTGCTGTCCAGAATCGCAATGACCGGGATATCAAGACGCGTCGCTTCTTGAACGGCAATCTTTTCAATTCTCGTATCGAGGACAAAGACGGCTCCTGGGAGACTGCGCATATTCTTAATGCCGGACAAGTACTTTTGGAGTTTGGCGATATCCTTCTGCATGAGAAGGATTTCTTTCTTTTTCAGACCATGCTCGCTTGGGTTGAGCAAGGTCGTCTCCATTTTCTTCATTTTATCGATACTGCGGCGAATGGTCTGGAAATTGGTCAACATCCCTCCCAACCACCGTTGATTGACGAAGTACATATTGGCCCGTTTCGCTTCCTCTTCAAGAATTTCTGCAGCCTGTCGTTTTGTCCCGACGAAGAGGATGGAGTCGCCGCCTGCAACGAGATCTCTAACGAAGGCATAGGCCTGTTCCATTCGTGTGAGGGTCTGTTGTAAGTCGATGATATAAATACCGCTGCGTTCACCAAAGAGAAACTTCTTCATCTTGGGATTCCAGCGATTGGTCTGATGTCCGAAATGCACACCGGCTTCCAACAATTCCTTGATTGCCACTACCCCCATGCCGTCACCTTCCTCCAGGCTTGCAGAGCACCCGTATA
>JAMXAU010000037.1 GCA_024281365.1 Nitrospira sp. | reverse complement strand
ATGGCGACCGGCACGAAGATCGCCGAGGCCACATTTGCATTACCAAGCCAGCCAAGTTCGTACAGCCCCTTGAAGACATAGCCTGCCAGACCAGCCAGATAGTAGGCGATCACGATGACAGACAGGCCTTCAACGGTATGCTGGAGAATCACTTGGCTCTTCGTCGTCTTGTCGACACTCTGGAGGAGCGTGAGATTTTGTGACTCCACAATCAAGTCGATCCGGGTCCGAATGATGGCGATGATGCCTTCGAATCCGCCGCGAAGTGTATCGATCCGGCGCAAGAGTTGTTGATACCCTTCCGCCACACCCGTAATACCTCCCAACACATAGTCGGAGATGGGACGGTAGGAGGCTGTGGGCTGCTCCGCCAACGAGGCCAGCGTGGCATGCACGATCTTATCGTACGGAATCGAGGCCGACAGTTCGAAGTGTAACTTGCCCGCCATGCGATTGGTTTTCAGCAAGTCTTGCGTGAGGCTGTTCAACCATCGCTGCAGTGTCTCAGGATTGGCGTGCCCGATATGCCCCGTAATGATTTCTCGCTGCTGGAGATGCACCTGTTCGAATTTATAGACTTGGTCGATCGCGGCTGAGAACAGCGGCTTCTGCATCAGCAGGAGATGGTAGTAGGTTTCGATCCGCACAACGGCATCCACAATGTCTTTCAACCGCGAGTGGTCGCCTTGCAACGGACCGACACTCACCCAGTACCGTTCCCGCCCGTGATTGTCCGGCGTAAAACTGGTCACGACAGCCGCCTGCTCATTGAAGATTCGGCTGCCATACAACACAGGCCCTGGTAGCTGCCCTCTCACCTCTTCTCGCGAAGGCAGGGCTCCCGTCTTCAGCACGATATCCAACCGACAGACGACGGAACCCAGAGGTGTCAACGAGACAGGGGCAGCTGGAAACGTGAGTGGTCCAAACGTGAGCAAACTCGCCGTGGATGAAGGCACATGCCAAAATTGGTAGTTATAGTATTCCGTATGGGCTTGCCAGATGAGAATGAGGCGATCTCCATTCTCGGCTTCCTTCACGCCATAGCCAAAATTGTCTCGCAGTTCGATCCGCTCATCGGGAACCTTGAATCGCTCCAGTAGCGATTGAAATTCAGCTCGGCTGGCTGGCCGCTGCGTGGGTGGGTCGGACATGCGAAAAGCTTCGTACTGCACATGGGCCGGTGCGCGAAGCCACTCGCTGATCGGCTGATGCGGTTGTTCGTGCAGCTTCTTCAGAAATGAGTCGCCGTCTTCCCGATATAAGCCCACCTGAGTCACAAATCTCTCCCCCTACAAGAATGAAATACAGCCCTAATACTCGCCGCTATTTTCTCTACCAATGATGCGTGAGTGATGAGGAGAGAAGCAAGAGGAGAGGATTCAGTTGCAGGATGGATCGAACGGCATCTCCGCGTAGGGCTGATAGGCTTCGCCCAACGTGCACAAGATGTCTCCCCACACGCGCGTTGGATCCTTTTCAAACACCGCTTGAGGATCGGCCGGAAGGATAATCCACGAACCGGTTTTCATCTCGCCTTCCAGCTGGCCAGGCCCCCATCCGGAATAGCCGAGATAGGCCCTGAAGAATTCTTTAGTGCCGGCCGCAGTCAGAATGCGCTCGACCATCCCGATATCCCCGCCGAGACAGACTCCGTCGAAGACATGGTGGGCGTTCTCCGGAAATTGGTCGCCCCGGTAGAGCAACATCACTTGATTCGTTTGTACGGGACCGCCGGCATAGAGGACATGCCCTGTACCTTCGATGACCGGAATCTGCGGCAGCGCCTCAGAAATGGACATGGCGGTGGGCCGATTCACAATGACACCCAGCGCCCCTTCCGGTCCATGTTCGCACAGCAACACCACGGTCTGGCGAAAATTTGGATCGCGCAGGCCTGGAGCGGCGATCAGAAACATGCCCTTCCGGAGTTCCGTACTCATAAGTGAAATCCTACCCTGCTCATGCGACTTGCGCAAGCTCTAGCCCGCATTGCTCATGCCTGTTCGTGGAAAAATCGCCAAGCCGCGTTGTGAGACTGGCGGGCGGAGCCCGGAGGGCCTGAGGCGTACTCGTGCAGTACGTCGAAGGTCTAATGGGCGAGCCCGCCTGCCACAGGCTTGTCGCAACAGCGGATCGGCGATTGCAGCAGAAGAGTGATGAGTAATGCGGGCCAGGCTTCTCCCAGCAGAATACATGTGAGCGGTTATAACTTGTACAGGGACGCACGCCGGTCACGAAGCAGATCGTTATAGCGATTGAGACTTTTATTGCGGGCTTCAGCCGGATCGATCTCAATGATGGTCAGTTCTTCCTTATCGTGAGTCGCTCTCTGCGCGATCACGCCTTTCGGTGTGACGATTTCACTCTGTCCGATATAGGTCAATGGATCCTTCCCACCGCGTGCTTCCCGACCGATCCGGTTGCATGTCACGGCAAACACTCGATTTTCAAGGCACCGAACGGGCATCGAATCCGGACAGTTCGGCAAGACGAGGTTGGAGGGATGGCAAATGATCTCAGCGCCCTGTATCGCCAATGTCCGAGCAGCCTCCGGATAGTACCAATCGAAACAAATCATGACACCGATCTTGGCGACACCGATATCCCACACCAGAAAGCCGGAATCACCCGGCGTGAAGAACTGGGTCTCTTCGTAAAAGAGATGGGTTTTTCGATAACACCCCAGAAACCCAGACGGTCCCACGACTACAGCCGAGTTGTAACAGACTGATCCGGATCGTTCAGGCAATCCTGCCACAAGATGCATCTTGCGGCGTGTGGCAATCTCGACCAACCGACGAACTGTCGGGCCATCGGGAACCGGCTCGGCCAGCCTCTGTGCCTCCTCACGAGACACGAACTGATACCCGGACGCGAACAACTCGGGGAGTACGAGCAGATCGGCATCCGCCTGCTCCAGCTTCGCCGCCACCACATCAAGATTCGCAGCGACTTCCCCGAATTGCGGATCGAATTGGTAGAAGCCGACTCGCACACGGCGCTCCGTTTCATGCAAGAACGGGCAGGGATTGTGTCCCTGCCCGTTCAAAATCTCAGCTGACAACTATCGGCTCTTGACGTTACTTCACTTCAGCCAGATGCGTGGCGGCGCCGTCGGCGTGTTCCGTGCATGCCTCCGCATGTCCGGCTTTGCCATGCTTCACCGCTTCCGTCAGATGCTTCACGCCTTCGAGTAAATGCGGGTTTTTCCCACCCGCAGCCGTCGCATGCTTCAGCGCCTCTTCTGCATGCTGCACACAGGCGTCGGCATGGCCTTCTTTGCCATGAGATGCCGCACCCCTCGCATGTTCGACCGCTTCCGCCACATGCTTGTCACCTGCCAGTGCGACGCCATTGAACAACGGCGCCCCAAGTAACAGGCCGCCTCCAATCACTACCAACGCACCACGAAGAATTCTTCTCATCATGGCTGCCTCCTTGATGGGTGAAAATTCGCAGTTCAGACGACACCGACTTCCTATGAAGTGACCTTACACAGCGTGTCTCGCGCCTGTCAAGAAGCTTGGGGTGCCGAGGAAAATCCAAGAACTTTCTGCAGGGCCTGCAAGTCCTTCTCGACCGGAGCGGCGAAGTCCCGACTCCACTCCCACCATGATCCTGGATAGTTGCTGACCCTTGGATACCCCACCAGCTTGAGGATAAAGTAGAGCCAGGCCGATCGTACCCCACCGGTACAGTAGCAAATCACATGCTGACCGGGATGAACCCCCTTCGCCTCCAGCATTTCCTTGATCACCGTAACGCCCTTGATCGTGGCATCTTTATTTAAAAAGCCGTTCCACGCCAGATGAATGGCTGACGGAATATGCCCGGGTCGTGGTATTCCCGATACTTCTTTTCCAAGATACTCTTCAACGCTCCGCGCATCCAGAATCGCCGTCTGGGGATGAGGCATCTTCACGATCGTTTTCAGATCGTCTTTCACCATCATCAACGCGGGCACCGGTTGCGCCATAAAGTTACCCATCGATGACGACACTGGCCCATGCTCGAAGGGCCGCTTTTCTGCCGTCCACTTTACCCATCCCCCATCCAGAATACGCAGGCGTGGGTGACCCAGATATTCCAACATCCAAAACATCCGACCTTCATCGCCCCAATTATCGAAGGGATTCGAATAGATCACGACGTCACTGTCGTGATTGACCCCGAGACGACGAAGGATCTGCTCAATCTGGCCGAGATCTGGATTCAGCAATCCCTTCGCCACGGCCTTGGGGTCACTGTACTCATGCCATGTCGAATGGACGGCCCCAGGAATATGGCCACCGAATTCATAGGCGGCTCGGCCGCGGACGTCAATGACGACCAACCCAGGTTTCCCCAACTGTTCTTGGAGTGTCTCAGTATCGATCAACAATGGATGGTTCACGATGTCATTCCTTTATAAACCAGCTGCGCTGGATTCATGCACTCACTAAGGCTTTGATGTGGGCATCCACGGAGTAGGCCAACGCAGTGAGGTTGTAGCCACCTTCGAGCGAAGACAGGATGCGGCCATTGGCATAGCGCTTGGCGATCCCAGCGACAATGTCTGTCAGGTCTGCGTATCCAGCCTCCGTCAACCCCATACTGGCCAACGGATCGTCTTTATGCGCATCGAATCCCGCTGAGATCATCACAAACTCCGGCTTGAACGCATCGGCAGCCGGCACGAGCGATTTGAGGAAGATCGCATGGTACTCCGCATCACCCTCCCCTGCCTCCATCGGCACATTGATGGTAAATCCTTCCCCAGCTCCCTTGCCTCGCTCTGTCCCTCGACCCGTGCCGGGATAGTGGGGATATTGATGGGTGCTGAAAAAGAGCACGGAGGGATCCTCTTCAAAACTATGCTGCGTCCCGTTGCCATGGTGCACATCCCAATCCACGATCAGCACCTTGGTCAGCCCGTATTTCCTTTGGACATAGCGCGCGGCAATCGCCACGTTATTGAACAGACAAAATCCCATCGCACGCCCGGCTTCGGCATGGTGCCCAGGAGGCCGAACGGCGCAAAAGACATGATCCACCTGATGGGCCATGATGGCATCAATCGCCGCTAATGCACCGCCTGCCGCGAGATAGGCAGCATGTAATGAGCCCGGCGACATCGAGGTATCGGGATCGAGTGAGACACAGCCGTCCGTAGGAGCATGCCGATTGAGCGAGGCCACATAGCTCGGCGAATGGACCTGGGTGATCCATTCATCTTCAGCTCGTCGAGGCTCGATACGAGTCAACTGAGCGACAGTACCACCCTCCTCCAACCGCTGCATGATCGCACGAAGCCTGTTGGGTGATTCCGGATGTCCCGGTCCCATGTCATGCTCAAGAAATGCTGGATGGTAGACGAGGCCCGTTTTGCCCATAACAAATACGGTGATGCGTGAAATGTGAAGCGTCGTTCGCGACTCCAGTTTCGAGTTCCAGGTTCCATGTTTCAAGTTTCTGGCACCAATGACTTGAAACAAGAAACTCGAAACATGAAACTCTGATCACATTAGGCCGTCAGATTATCACGCAGAAAACGTCATAGACAATGTGCCAGCGGCGCTGCTATCGTCCTCACACGGAGGGGAATAATGCCAAATCCTAGAATTGAACCGCTCAAGAAAGTGCTCGCCATCGATCCGAACGACGATGTAGCCTGGTTTGGCTTGGGGAAAGCCTATATGGACGATGGGAATTTTGAAGAAGCCGCCAAGGCGCTGCAACAATGCATCACGGTGAAGCCGACCTACTCCGCCGCCTACTTTGCGCTGGCACAGTCATTCCATAAACTGAATCGGATCGACGAATGCCGTACAATCTGTGCAACTGGCATCGAAGTCTCCACCAAGAACGGGGATGCCATGGTAACGAAGAATCTCGAACTGCTCAAAGGCTCATTACCTTCCTGACATGTTGCGACTCGTGGACGGCCTCTTTATTCTGAGCTCGTGAGCAGAATAATGGCAGTACGGCACAGTTACAATATTTGACCAATAGAGTCCCTCTGCAGTTCTGAGAGTGCGGCTAACGCTAGTGGGTTCTGAATCAACAACCGCACTCGTGGTTGAGCTTTCTGGTGTTGTGGACGCTCCACCACTTCGACATTGGCCAATCTGGTCGCGGCTTTGGACGGCAAGGGTTCCACATCCCACAGGGAGATCAACACCGCACTCAGCGTCGAGACCTTGGTCAATAATACTGTCACCGTCCCGGCCAGCATCTTGAGATCCAGCCAGATCTCTTCCGGTCTGGTCGCTCTGTCTCCTCGCAGATCGGCTCGTGGGATCGAGATCCCGAGAATCACTGGATCACAATAGTCGGCAAGTTGTTTGGTCTTCTGACGAATGCGCGCCAAAACCCGGTGAATGAGAATGACTCCTCGATCTTCCTCCTGACCAATGGCCTCATCTAGATGAAGCCCGCGGAGCGGCAACCGTTGCCGTTCCGCCGATCCCACCATCGTGGTGACTTCCACGAAAAACCGTTCACCTCCGACGCGGCATTCGAGATCGGCTGTGCGAGCTTGGGATTCCGGCAGGAACGTGACGTGGACCCCAGTACGAATCAGTTGGGTCGCCAATTCAATTCAGCGAGTGCGGATTCCCTCACCCGTAATCATAGTGTGTGAGACGACGAACGAGTCGATTGAGGCGCAGATGGCTCGATTGATCCGTACAGTGCCCGATGGAGGGCCGACCACCGGTCGTGGAGACTCCGCGACAGACCTTGTTCCTCTCGCTTCCACGCGGGCACGTGCGCTGGATGCTCACCGTGAAGCGGTGCAACCAGCCTGAACGTCTTTCGTGGACGAAATCTCGCCATCGCTCATACCGATGCCGAATCTTCATCATCGTTGGGTGACAAGCCAAACGACTCCGGTCGACGCTGTGCCACTTCCTCACACAGATCGTCCAGCCATCGTCCGGCACAACCCAACACCTCACGGACCAACGGTTCCGGCTGACCGGTTCGCCTGATCGTCCATTGCGACACGTACTCTAGGAGTGTCTCCCTGTCAAATTGCCGGCTGGACTGCGTCGCCAACGTCACAAGTTCACCCAGTCCAATGCGCAAAATCTCGGCGACCATATCCTTTCCATACGAAGTGCTGGCCGTCACATATTGAATGGCGCGATTGATTTCTTGTTCAGTCATGGCCACGACACTAAAAACCTGTCACATTCTCGGCACCTCCGTCAATGCGGGCACGCGGGTTCTGCCTGCGGCCTCACATTTTTCTCTTCACCAGAATGAGACCGATGATATGATCGGCCATTATTCGATTCACGTATCAAGGAGTACCCGATGGCACGAACATCCGCGACGCAACCTGTCACCAAACGAAACCGCTCGACCTTTCCTGACCGCTGGGACCTCACCCAGCTGGTCAACGATCCAGTGACTGACATCGCCGCCCAGCTTGCCGATCTGGAATCGAAGGTCGTGAAGATAGAAGCCGCACGATCGACAGTGACCCCCTCCATGTCCAGCCATGATTTTCTCAAGCTGCTCCAGCTCAGCGAAGAGATCGCGCAGGGTGCATCGCGTCTCGGGGCCTATACCTATCTGCGGTTTTCCGAAAACACGAAAAATGCCGATGCTCGTTCATTGAAGACCCGGGTGGAAGAGCAGCTGACCGGCCTGACGAATCGATTGCTGTTCTTCGAACTCTGGTGGCAGGGCGTAGACGACGTCAATGCGGCGCGCCTGATGACTGATGCGGGCGATCTGCGCTATCACTTGGAGACCATCCGGCGCTTCAAGCCGCACACCCTATCCGAGCCGGAAGAAAAGATCCTCAACCTCAAGAACGTCACCGGCCGAAGCGCAGTCCACACCCTCTACGATGTCGTGACAAACGGATTCACCTTCACCATGACCGTCAGCGGGAAGAAAAAGACCGTCAATCGGGAAGAGCTGATGACCTACGTGCGAAACCCGAAGGCTCCTGTCCGTCAGGCTGCCTATCAGGAACTCTATCGTGTCTTTGCAACCCAGCGCGACTTGTTGGGAGAGATCTACAAAACGCTCGTGAATGATCTGAAATCGGAAAACCTCGGGCTCCGCCGTTTTTCTTCTCCCATCGCCAGTCGAAATCTCAGCAACGACGTACCTGACCAGGCCGTCGATGTCCTCCTAGCGTCCTGCGCGAAGAACGCCGACATCTTTCAGACCTATTTCAAACTCAAAGCCAAGATCTGCAAAATCAAGTCGATGAGCCGATACCATCTCTACGCGCCGCACCGGACAGAGACAAAAAAGTACCGATACACTGATGCCATCACGATGGTGCTCGACGCTTATCGGGGCTTTTCGCCTCGCCTGGCGGATTTAGCGGAGCAAGTGTTCCGAGATCGACATATCGACGCCCCGACACGCCCTGGCAAACTGGGCGGCGCCTACTGCTACAGCATCGTTCCAGGCATGACGCCCTATGTCATGCTGAACTACACAGGGGAAGCTCGAGACATTGCGACTATGGCACACGAACTCGGCCATGCCGTCCATGGCATGCTGGCCAAAGACCATTCCACCTTCACCTTCCATTCAACACTGCCCCTGGCGGAAACGGCATCCGTCTTCGGGGAACGCATTCTCTCCGACGCGTTGATGTCCCAGGAACGGAACAAAGCTGTTCAGCAAGGCCTTCTGTTGGGCCAATTGGACGACATCTATGCCACCGTACTGAGGCAAGCCTACTTCGTTCGTTTTGAAAAGTTGGCCCATCAGATGATCGCGGACGGTGCAACGGCCGATCAATTGGCGAAGACCTATGGACAGGAGCTGCGGCAACAGTTTGGTAAGGCCGTCAAAGTGCCGGATGAATTTCAATGGGAGTGGCTGACCATTCCCCATATTTTTGCCAGCCCGTTCTATTGCTACGCCTACAGCTTTGGAAACTTGCTCGTGCTGGCACTGTACCGCATGTACAAGGAACAGGGCCCTGAGTTTGTCCCGAAGTACCTGAATCTCCTGGCCACCGGCGGCTCGCAGTCACCACAGCAGATCCTCACCACCGTAGGTGTCGATATAACCTCCGAAGCCTTCTGGCAATCGGGGTTCGATACGATCCGGGAGATGGTAGAACAGCTGGAAGAAACGATGTGAGCCCTAGGAGTGGTGGTGACAGAGGCTGGTTCAGGCGTCACGTCAGGAAGCACGAGGACGACGGCCAAGAGGCGTGAGGTCATCCTCCCGCAAATCTCGCCATTCACCAGGTTTGAGCTCGCCTAGACGGACGGCTCCAATGGCGATACGGACCAGACGCAAGGTGGGATGACCGACCGCTGCCGTCATGCGGCGAACTTGACGATTCATACCTTCATGGATCGTGATCTCCAGCCAGGCTGTTGGGACGTGTCTTCGAAACCTAATGGGCACAGGCCGCTCGGGTAACGACGGTTCCTCGACCAGCAACCTTACCGTCGCGGGTTTCGTTCGTTTTCCACCGAGCACTACTCCGTGGCTGAGTTGTGCGATCGCTCGTTCATTGGGGACCCGTTCAACCTGCACCAGATACACTTTCGGTAGCTTATGCTGTGGGTCGGTAATCCGATGGGCGAGGGCGCCATCAGCGGTCAAGATCATCAGTCCCTCGCTGTCCTGATCAAGACGCCCCGCCGCATAGACATCGGGTATGTCGACATAGTCCGCCAAGGTCGGTCTTCCCGCCGGGTCGGTGAAGCAGGGCAGTACCCCGTAGGGCTTATTGAATGCGATGGTGCGGACAGACATGCTCACCTCGAGCGCTACGCCGATCGTTTAATCCCATCTGCTATCCATTTCCAGCCAGAGAGACGCGGGAATGGCCACCAAATAGGCCTCCAGTAGAGCGTTTTGCATGAGTTGACAGAATACCCAGCATCTGGCATACTGAGAATGCTTCTCATAATCGCAAAAGGGAGAATTCCATGTACATGTGCCTGTGCAAAGGAATCACCGAGTCAGAAGTCCGAGCCGCCGGTCGGGATGGAATTGTGATGCCCAGCCAACTTAAGGCCAAATTTGACCTCAAGTGTCACGGCTGTTGCGGGCGCTGCGCCAAGAACATCCATGAATTTGTCGAGGTTGCCGCTCAAGGAGCTGGCTCCTCTTGCCCCAGGCTATAGACCTGCGATCTTCCTGAATCCTCGCCGAACCATTCACCACCTGCAACGCACAGCGCTCCCCCACCGGATGAAACCCTATCCGATCGTTTACACCATCGTTGTAGAAATAATGTTTCTGTGCAAGAACGGGTTTACTTGGAAGGGGCTCTGCTGATCAGTTTGGCCACATCTGCGACTCGTTGACCCAGAGCCCTCGCATCGGCCAGTTCGCTCTTGTCTATCCCCGGACTGTCGCCTTCTGTCGTGGCGGATGCTCCGAATGCACCCCCGCCGCTCACTACGATCATCTGATTGCCCAGCATGGCGGCAAGAATCGTCAGCATCGTTACTTCCTTACCGCTGGAGACCTGTCCTCCGGTCGCAAACGCCGCACCAACTTTGTTCTTCATTTTGAACTCGGGAAACACGCCGAACTTGAACTGCCAATTGTCAAAGAACGTCTTGACCTCTCCGGACATGTTGGACCAGTAGACCGGTGACCCGACGATCACCGCATCGGAGGAGAACAGATCTTCCGCCGTGACCAGACTGACACGTCTAAGCGCCACCACGGTATTCGGCACAGACCGGGCCCCCTCAACGACCGCCTCCGCCATCCGCTCTGTATTGCCTGAAAGCGAGTGGTACGTCACGAGAATCTTCACGACCGGAGAGGCCTCGTCCGCCCAGGACCTCGAGGCACAGCCGGAGGAGAGAGTAAAGAGCAACAGAGCGAGAGCAATGAAAAACAGAGAGGAGTTTGAAGACGAATGCTGCGTGCAGAGTGCCGCCACGGGGTGATGATCCAGATAAAAAACGGTCAGATGGTTAGTGTCGGAATGTCTCTTCCTCCATATGCTCCTCCACCGACACTTCTGTCAGTGTGCCCCGATAGGTGCAGCGGTGACAACGAATCCGCCACTCCTCGATCCATTTCTCCTGAACATAGGACTGACGACACCCAGGACACACGAACACGCCTTTTTTGTACAACACCCGCCGCTTCTCTTGCATAAGTTCCTCGCTTGATCCGGCTGGAGAATCGCACAAGACGCAAGAAAATTGCAACTTGATAGAACCCATCACCAGCCTCACCAAGCCAGCCTTCTTGACTGGAGAAGGTCGCGATCATTAGGATGCGCTGATGCGCCAAAAACTCTCGGCTGGGCTTGCTCTTTATCTCGTCATCACCGGTGGATTCCTTGCTATCGACATACGGGCAGCCTGCGCCGCGGGATCTGACCTGGTCTCCATTCAAACGCCGTCGGGCGTCACGATTAAGGCCGAAGTCGCCGACACGCCATTAAAGCGCTCGGTGGGGCTGATGTATCGAGACCACCTCAAGAAGGACCACGGTATGCTGTTTTTCTTCGACCAACCCCAGGCCTGGAACTTCTGGATGAAGAACACCAAGATCGCGCTCGACCTCATCTGGATTGACGGAAAGAAACGCGTGACGCACATCGAACGCAATGTGCCCACTTGCACAAAGAGTGATGACTCCTGCCCGCAATATCGCCCGAACAGTGATGACGCGGTGTACGTCCTTGAGATTACCGGGGGGACGGTTGACGGATATAAGATCGAGAAAGGATCGCAATTGCAGTTCGGTCGGCCCTAGGAACCTGTCCGACATTGATCGTTCTACTGCAGCAAATGATCTACGGCCATCTGCGTCGTTCTCGGCCCCGAAAAATCCTCACTGTATTCCAGTGAATACACTTCCGGTTTTTCATGGCCTGCGGCCTTGCAGCTCGCGATACCTCCTTTGCCTCGCGACGAAGGCAATGTCGGACAGGCTCCTAGCCTTGTTGAAAACTGCGTTGGCCCTTCCCGAAACATGCTGCATCAGTGCTCCCGAATGCAGCTCTATTCCCACAGACATTTCCAAAATGCTGTCCGGCAAAGCCGACGCGAGTGAGAGCGAGTTCTCAGAGAGCCTGATCGGCGCAGGTACCGAGCACGTGGCTGTTCGATACCACACTCGCATCGCTTCTCGACGCATTTCCTCATGATCAATGCTGCCACGACCGAATTCGCCGTGAGGTAATCACACCATCGATCCGTTCAATGGTTTTCAGGACTCGATTCAAATGAGCCGTGTCGGCAACCTCTACAATAAAATCCAACTCAGCCTTACGGTCTTCCCGCGTGATGATTTCAGCGCGGCTGATATTGGCTTTGCATTCAGCGATCGCCGAAGAGACATTCGCCAACACACCGGTCCTATCTTCGGCAATGACGGCGATCTTGACCGCATGGAGGCTGGGAGCAGCGGTATCCCACTCCACCTCCACCAATCGAGCCCGGTCATAGTCCAATGCCTCCAGATTCGGACAATCCACGGAGTGGATTGTGAGTCCTCTTCCTCGAGTGATGTAGCCTAAGATTCGATCGCCGGGAACCGGATTACAACAGCGGGACAACTGCATCAGTAAATCACGCCCACCCTTGACCTGAACACTCTGTTCTCCGCCTCGGCCGCTCAAGACCTTCTGGGATATCGAGGGTTCAGGCGCAACCGGCGTGGTCCCGGATGCCGGTGTAACCAGCCGATTGACAATCTGGGCCGTCGCGATATGCCCAAATCCAACGGCGATCGTCAGTTCATCGGTCGTTTCGTATCCTTCTTGCTTGGCAACCTCAACCAATTCGCTCGACTTTAATACTTGAGCAGGGGCTAATCCATGCCGACGGAATTCCGTCTCCAGTAATCGCCGACCGATCTCTAAGCTTCGCTTCTGCTCTTCGGCTTTAATCCAATGTTTGATTTTTGTCTTCGCCCGTGAGGTACGGACAAACTTCAGCCAATCTTTGTGCGGCGTCTGATTCGGCGAGGTCAGAATTTCAATCGTGTCGCCGCTCTCCAGCTCGTATTTGAGCGGCACAATCTTGCCGTTCACCTTCGCTCCCACACAATGGTCGCCGACTTCGGTATGGATCGCATAGGCAAAATCAACCGGGGTCGAATCCTTCGGCAACTCTTTGACCGTTCCTTTGGGCGTGAAGACATAGACGACATCATGGAACAATTCGAGTTTGACAGAATCCATGAACTGACGATTGTCCGGCAAATCGCTTTGCCATTCGATGAACTGCCTCAGCCACCCAAAGGCTTTGCTGTCCTTATCCTGGACACGCCCCTGCTCCTTATATTTCCAATGCGCCGCAATCCCGTATTCGGCCACGCGATGCATTTCTTCCGTTCGGATCTGGAATTCGACATGCTCGCCCTTGGGCCCGACCACGGTGGTGTGGAGCGATTGATACAGATTGGATTTTGGAATGGCGATGTAGTCCTTGAACCGGCCAGGAAGCGGGCGCCACAGCGAGTGAATCACGCCCAGCAGGGCATAACAGTTCATCTTCGTATCGGTAATGATCCGCAAGGCGGTGAGATCGTAGACCTCTTCGAAGGAGATCGCCTGTTTCTTCATTTTTTGATAGACGCCATAGAGATGCTTGGGTCGGCCATAGACGGCTCCGGACAAACCATGTTCTCCCAAAGCTTTCTCGACCAGTTCCCGCACCTCTTGAATGTACTGCTGACGATCTTCATCACGCTTCGCCACACGCACCCGTAACATCTCGTACACATCCGGCTTCAGGTGTTTGAGGCAGAGATCTTCCAGTTCATTCTTCACCCACCCGACCCCGATCCGATTGGCCAATGGCGCATAGATCTCCAGGGTCTCCTGCGCAATCTCAAGACGCTTTCCCTCGCTGAGATGCTCAAGCGTTCGCATATTATGAAGTCGATCGGCGAGCTTAATGATCACGACGCGGATATCATCCGCCATCGACAAGACCATTTTGCGGAAATTCTCGGCTTGCTTCTCCTCGGAACTCTTGAACGTGATCTTCCCGATTTTCGTCACCCCATCGACGAGATGCACCACATCCTTGCCGAACTCTCGTTCCAACTCGCCGGCCGTCGCCACCGTATCTTCCAATGTATCGTGCAGCAGTCCGGCGACGATCGCCGTCACATCGGTTTTCAATGAGGTCAGCACGCCTGCCACGGCGACGGGATGTTTGACATAGGGCTCCCCGGAACGGCGTGTTTGACCTTCATGCGCCTTCGCAGAAAATTCATAGGCCTTTCGCACCAGTCCAAGATCGGCATCGGGCTGATACGATTGCACCCGATCCAGCAACTGATCGATGCTCGTGACCGTTTCGTACTTCATCGGTTATTTGATTCCCGCCGCCCGTATGTCTCGAATACGCAATTGGATTCGGTCATGCCCGTTCCAGTGATTGAGCTCCGGCGTAAATGCCACATCGATCGGCGTCTTGAGCGACAATCCCTGTTCTTCGAGGGACTTCATTCCGAATCCGATACTGTCAAACGGCACCGACCCGCCCTGCCGAACCGTCATCTTCAAATGCTTCTCCCCCACGACGCGGGCCTGCAGGACGTTCAATCCCCTCACGGCAAAGGTCGGCTCTGGATTGCCCGCGCCGAATGGATGCAGCGTCCCGATTTCTCGGATCAGCTGTAACGTGACCTCGTCCAGCCGCAGTTCGGAGTCCAGGTGCAACATCGGAACGGTTTGTGTCCCGCGCATCCAAGCCGCAGCTGCAGCAGCAAACCGTTCGGCGAACTCCGGTAATCGCTCTTCCTTAATCGTCACTCCTGCGGCACTGGGATGGCCCCCAAACGCGATCAGCAGATCTCGGCATCCGGCCAATGCCTGATAGAGATCAAACCCCGGCACAGTCCTCGCTGAACCTTTACCGATCCCGTCTTCATTAACCGCAATGACGATCGTTGGCCGATGAAAGCGTTCCATGATACGGGCCGCCACAATACCAACGACCCCAAGATGCCACCCTCGTGCATATAACACGATGCCTCCGGGCAACTCCCGCGACTCGACCTGCGTCAATGCCTCATCAAGGATGGTCGCTTCGAGTTCCCGTCGCCTGTGATTCAGCTGATCCAGCTCCTCAGCCAAGGATTGAGCTTCCCGTTCCGACTCTGTCGTCAACAGCCGGACTCCTTTGAGCGCCTCATCCAACCGCCCTGCGGCGTTCAACCGAGGCGCGAGTTTAAACGCGATCGTATCCGCCGCGCAGTCACGGGTCACGCCGGCGACCTGCTTCAAGGCCCGGAGACCACAACGGGATCCACGAGAAATCTGAGCCAGGCCCTCGCGAACAAACAGTCTATTTTCGTCTTGGAGCGGAACCACATCGGCGATGGTCGCCAGAGCCACCAGGTCTAGCAAGGACTCGAGGGGCACCGAACCAGAGCCATATGTCTGCTCATACGCCTGCACAACTTTGTACGCGAGACCGCCTGAACAGAGTCCATGAAACGGATACTGCGCATCCGGCCGATGGGGGTTCATCACGGCTAACGCCGGCACCATCTCCATGTCGCTCTGATGGTGATCCGTCACGATCACATCGATCCCCAGTTGACTCGCGAGGGTAATCTCACGATGTGACGTCGTCCCACAATCGGACGTCACCAATAACGTGATGCCGTCCTGCGCCAGGGCTCGAATCGCATGCTCATTGAGTCCATACCCTTCACGCAGGCGATGCGGTACGTAGGCTCGGACGTACGCTCCGAGATCGCGAAAAAATGACACGTACACACTGGTCGCCGACATACCATCCACATCATAGTCGCCATAAAAACAGACGCGCTCCCGCCGTTGCATCGCCTGATGCAACCGGTCGACAGCCCGCTCGATGTCGGGAATCAAGAATGGATCATGTGCTTGGAGCGGGGACATCCAGGCCAAGGCCTGGTCCACATTCGTCACACCTCGGTTGAGCAACAGCGAGGCGGTTGCGGAAGAAATGGAGAGGGCCTGCGAGAGACGGCCGCGTTGGATCGGATCAACTTGCCGAAAGACCCAGAGCTTAGACTTCACCGCTGCCTCCTTCATACACCTGGGCCATGAGACGATTCAGGCTATGACACTCAGGGAAACGAGCCAGACTCTAATAAGTCGCTGCTTCTTTGTCAAACAACGCAGAGAGGAAACACCAACGGGGTACCGGCAAGAGGGAATTAAAGAGATTCGAAGGGAATCACCAGACTATTCACCGCCTTTCTGCACATAGTTCTTTACAAATTCCTCCGCGTTCTTTTCGAGAACGTCGTCAATTTCATCAACCAGCTTATCGATATCTTCCTTCAGCTTCTTCCCGGTCTCCACGACTTTCGGGTTGGCCTTGACCTCTTCCTTGCCTTGCGGTTCTCGTCGCGGCTCCTGCTTTCGTTCCTGCTTTTCCATTCGAGCACCTCCTGTCATCCAGGGAAATCCTCGCGGTCAGCTCGCACCTACCGATCGTACATGCACATTACTCTAGGGAACAGAAACCCGTCAAGGCAAGGGCGGAAACGAAAAGCGCCGTGTCCAAATCGGACACGGCGCTTCATCGTCGAAATCAGCCTATAAGATCGTAATGAACCTAGCCCGCAATCAACGACACGATGAGCAGGGCGACGATATTGATGACCTTGATCATCGGATTGACAGCCGGTCCCGCCGTATCCTTATACGGATCACCGACCGTGTCACCGGTCACCGCCGCCTTATGGGTGTCCGTACCCTTCAACCCTTGTTCTTCGATAAATTTCTTCGCATTGTCCCAAGCACCGCCGCCACTCGTCATCGAAATCGCGACAAAGAGCCCGGTGACGATACTGCCGACTAACACCCCGCCGAGCGCTTGCGGGCCCAGCACCAAACCGATAACCACCGGCGACACCACCGGGATCAACCCGGGGATCATCATCTTTTGGATCGCGGCCTGAGTCACGATGTCGACACAGGTGCCGTACTCCGGCTTGCCCGTGCCTTCCATAATTCCCTTGATCGTCCGGAACTGACGGCGCACTTCTTCCACAATCAACCCTCCGGCCTCACCGACGGCCCTCATACACATGGAGCCGAAGATAAACGGCAACATCCCGCCCAGAAAGAGACCGACCAAGACTTTCGGATTTGAAAGATCGAAGGCCGCCAACGCCGGATTATGTGCTGCGACTTCCCGCGAGTATTCCGCAAAGAGCACCACGGCCGCCAACCCGGCAGACCCGATAGCATAGCCCTTGGTGACGGCCTTCGTTGTATTGCCCACGGCGTCCAATGGATCAGTGATGTCCCGAACTTCTTTACCCAGATGCGACATTTCGGCGATACCACCGGCATTGTCCGTAATCGGACCAAACGCATCGATCGCGACCACAATCCCGGCCATCGAAAGCATGGCCACGGCCGCAACCGCCACACCATACAGCCCACCGGACTCAGCACCGCCACAGACCCAGTAGCTGCCGAGGATCGCCATGGAAATCACCACGACAGGAGCCGCTGTCGACTGCATCCCCACCGCCAGACCGGCGATGATGTTGGTCGCATGACCGGTTTCACTGGCTTTCGAAATGTACTTCACCGGCTCATACTCCTTTGAGGTGTAGTAGTCGGTGATGAAGACAAGCGCCAAGGTGACCGCTAAGCCGAGCAGGGCGGCAATGTAGTAGCTGAATCCACCGACGCCGCCAACTCCGCCCATGATCATAAAGGTCACGGGCAAGAAAGCCAGTGCGGCAATCCCTCCGGCCACAAACAACCCCTTATACAGGGCGGGCATGATATCGCCACCCGGAACCACCTTGACAAAGAGAATGCCGACGATCGTCGCAAAGATCGTGATACCACCCAACATCAGTGGGTACAGAATCGGAGCCGTCGCTCCCTTGAACATGGTAAAGGCCAGCACCATCGCCGCGACCGTCGTGACGGCGTAGGTTTCAAACAGGTCCGCCGCCATGCCTGCGCAATCGCCGACGTTGTCACCCACATTATCCGCGATGACCGCCGGGTTCCGTGGATCGTCTTCCGGAATCCCTGCCTCCACTTTGCCGACCAAGTCTGCTCCGACGTCTGCAGCCTTGGTATAAATCCCGCCACCGACC
>JAMXAU010000036.1 GCA_024281365.1 Nitrospira sp. | reverse complement strand
AGATCAGATCATCACGCTGTAATCGTGTGCGAATCGCAAGGTCTGTGACACACTCACCCGCTTGGGATACTCGAGGTGCTCTCTTTGTCACACAGTGAGGTGCTGAATCAACCACTCAGCAGATCAGGTTGTCGATTCGTTTGAAATCTTCCCCCTTTGTGAGCAACGACGACGGCTCGTAACATCTCTCTCTATACGTTTTTTCACTTGTACTTTTTTCAAAGAGCCTTGTCGCTGATGCAGCGGGACATGTTCATCCTTGTCGCCCTGGACGATGATGGTCGGAGCCGTGATCGCTTGTGCTGGGTCGTAGGCAATTCGGCACAGAGCATCTTCATAAAAGGTATAGCGAAGCTTGATTCGGTCAGGGCCACCCATGATATTAGGAATCGTGTCCGTTGCCTTCCATTGTGCCATCTCATCAGGGCCAAATTCCAACCGTAACTCTTCCGCGAAATCGACGACCGGGCATTTGAGCGCCAGGCAAGCCAAGTCTGTCCGCTGAGCTGCCGTCAGAATCGACACCAGCCCTCCGAAGCTTGACCCCATCAATCCAACCCGTCGATAGCCTTTCTGGTTCATGAGGTCGATGGCTGCCTGTGCCTGTTGCACTCCCAGGGTCGTGGTGATCTGTTCGAACGGACCGTCGCTTTCTCCTTGCCCAAAGAAGTCGAAGCAACAGGTGCCGATCCCTTGGTCGATCAGCAACCGGGTGAGGGCCTTATTCGTCGAACTAGTTTTTGAAGAGAGAAACCCGTGGCACAAGACGGCAACCTTGTCCGTTCCTCCGTGAGGGAGGGTCAGGATTGCGGCAACTCGATGCCCCTGGGGATCCAGAAAGGAGAAACGTTCTTCCAGGGGGAGTTGGAGGTCAGAGGCTTGAGGCATTTGGTTTCCGCATAACTTAAAACATTAAACCTGAAACCTGGACAGCCCTGGATGTTTGAGGTTTGAAGTTTGAGGCAACGTCTCAGGCCTCACACCTCTGACCTCCAACTCCCCAAGGTCCGACGCTTCACGAGTGCCCCAACAGAACGTGCGGGCGGTCCGTTACTCTCGCTCCAGGAAATAAAAATGATCGGTCGGGCCGTGGCCGTGGCCGATCGCCAATCCATGCCGGATGGCCTGCGTGACGTAGGTCTTGGCCGCTTGAGCGGCATCCAACACGGAACGACCTCTGGCAAGTTGAGCGGCCAGGGCAGAGGCGAAGGTACAACCGGTGCCATGGGTGTGGCTGGTCTCGATGAACTCACCCTTTAGGACATTAAAGAACCGGCCATCGTAGAGGAGATCCGTCGCCCGGTCGTTGAGCAGATGGCCTCCCTTGATCAACACGTGTTTGCACCCGAACCCATGGATGACCTTGGCGGCTCGTCGAGCATCGGCCAGTGAGGTGATCTGAATTCCGGACAACCGTTGGGCCTCGTGGATATTTGGAGTGACCACGAACGCGAGCGGCAGTAACTGCGTCTTCAGCGTGTTCGATGGCATCCGGTCGTACAAAGGATGGCCGCTCTCGGAGACCACGACCGGGTTGAAGTTCGCAGGAAGGAGGCCGATCTTTTGAGGGGTCAGCAGCTTGACGACCGTCTCAATGATGGCTGTTGACGACAACATGCCGGTCTTCACGGCGGCGATGTCGAAATCGTTGAAGTACCCGCGTCGAGTTGCGAGGCGATGATGCTCGGTGGCAGCTCAAACACGTCCGTTACTTCTTCGGTATTTTGAGCCTGTGACGGCGGTGATGACGGACATGGCAAAGACACCGTCGGCAGACATGGCCTTGAGATCGGCCTGAATGCCGGCTCCTCCGCCGGAGTTCGATCGGGCTATCGTCAGCACTTGCTTGATGGGCTGTGGCATCGGTTGCTTTCTAATTCGGATGCTGAAAAGTTCACCCAGCGGCGTTCTCGCATCACTCAGAGGCTCAACGTACCGAAGCGTACGCCTCGCCTCTTCGCTCGCTGCGGCCTTGCCGGTCGGACTTTTTGAGCATCCTCAAGTGATTGTGGCGAAAGGGCTGCAGGGAACCTTCTCGCTCTAGTGTTGGCAATAACGGAGTTTTTCCGCAGCCTGTTATGGTACCAATGCTCCTGAGCTAGGAGCTGGTTCCAGCTTCAACTTCTCGATGGTGAATGAGGCATCGCGCCGTGGGACTTGTTCATGAAACGATAAGGTGAACTCGGAAGCCGACGCGTCCGATGGTTGAGCGAATAGGAAGACCACTCGTTGTTTTCGTCGAGGGGATAGTTCGATACCCCGCGTACAGAGGCCTTCCCGGTTCTCCTCGACGGTCTGATGCCAGATGCCCCCATGTTCGTCCTTCAGCACCGTGTTTTGCAAGTGACAGAGCAGCTTGAGATCGCGCGTGGAATGATTCGCGACGGTGGCATCCACCTTGATCCGGCCGTTCATCCGCTCCATGGACGTGACGACGAATTCGTAGGCGTCGTTCCGATGGGTTCCCAAACCGGGCGGTGGCGCCGGTTCTTTGGGCTTTTCGACCGGCAGTATTCCTGGTGGAGGATCTTCCTTTTTGAAGAAGGTACTCAGGGGACCGGTTTTCGGGAAGGTCGTTCGAGTGGCGCTGATCGATTGAGCCTGCTTGGGGGTGATCAACCGCACGGTCACTTGCAGACCGTCGGGTGTGTCGGTGTAGGTGCCTGATACGAAGATGTCGGCGCGGATGGCCTTGGCGGCGCGCCGGACGGTCTTGGCATGGGCTGGATCAATATGCTCCAGCTGCATCTTTTTCAACGTCGAGTAGATCAGGGTGCGGTCGACCGTGGTCAGCTCACCGGCCACCATGATTTGTGTCCCAAGTTCTTCGGCCAGGAATTGTCCGACCGGCGTCTGTTCACCCTGTGCGTCGGTAAAGTCGAGTACGGCAAGGCGCTGCTTCTTTGCCCTGGCGGCTCGTTCCGTCACGCTTTCCGCCAACTGTTTAAGACTGTCCTCGTAACTGGCTGCCCATGACGATGGTGGAAACTGCAGCGGCAGGACCAGGGTGAGCAGAAGGAGCAGCGGGCCAATCATACGCATGAATGGTTGCCATTATACTCATGGTGATGCCGGTGCGACAAGATTTGTCGTATGTGAAGCGTCGCATGCTGGAACGTTGGAGGCCAGAGGTTTGGCGCATGAGATACATCCCTCCAGCTTCCGTCCCCTAACAGTTTGCTGAAAAACTTGGTTTCTGCTTCGCGCACCGTTGCACGATGATAGAAAGAACTGTGGCATTCTACAGCTCAGAATGCTCAAAAAGGCTGTCCAGCAAGGCCGCAGCGAGCGAAGGGGCGAGGCGTACGCTTCGGTACGTTGAGCGTCTGAGTGATGCGAGAACGCCGCTGGAAGACTTTTTCAGCATTCTGCTAACTTCCACCAGTGCATGGTCTGTTTGAGCCCGTAAGCACGCCTTCTGTGGGGTTTGACAAACGTGCTTGTCGGTACAGTACACTACCACCCCTATAGTTCCCCCCCATTTACTCCTACTGTCCTAAGGAGGCCTCCATGCGGAATAGTTTCTGGGTCACGATGCTCAGCGCAGCGGGTCTGTTTCTCCTCTGCCTCACGAGTTGGGCCGGCGCCGAAGAGCCGACTGGTGCTCTGAATGAGGCGCGGCTGGTCGCGCAATACAATTACTCGATCCACATCCTGGCCATGTTGGTCGTCGGGTTCGGATTTCTCATGGTCTTCGTCCGCCGCTATGGTTTCGGCGCGACGACCGGCACCTATCTTGTGGTGGCCACGGGACTCCCTCTGTACATGTTGCTGCGTGCGAACGGGGTGGTGGGGCACGAGTTGAAGGCCCATACAGTCGATGCACTCCTGTATGCTGAATTCTCCGTGGCGACTGCGCTCATTGCGATGGGAGCCGTGCTGGGGCGGTTGCGGGTGTTTCAATATGCACTCCTTACGTTGCTGTTGGTCCCGCTCTATGCCGTGAACGAATATCTCGTGTTGGACAACGGGGCCGGGTTGACCAAAGGGTTTCAGGATTCGGCTGGTTCGATCGTCATCCACGCGTTCGGGGCCTACTTTGGTTTGGCAGCGTCGTTGGTTCTGACGACGACGGCGCAGCGGAGTCAGCCGATTGAGTCCGATCCGACCTCCGATCGATTTGCCATGCTGGGGTCCATGGTGCTGTGGCTGTTCTGGCCGAGTTTTGCGACGGCGATTGTGCCGTTTGAAGAGATGCCGCAGACGATCGTGAACACGATTCTCGCGTTGAGCGGGGCGACGCTCTCAACCTATTTCCTCAGCACCCACTTCCATCATGGGAAAACGTCGATGGTCGATATGGCCAATGCGGCATTGGCGGGTGGGGTCTCGATTGGCTCGACCTGTAATCTGGTCAGCCCGACCGGTGCATTCGGGATCGGACTGTTGGCCGGCGCCTTGTCGGTCATCGGCTATGTGTTTATTCAACCGATGCTCGAGTCGAAGATCAAGCTCGTCGACACCTGCGGCGTCCACAATCTGCATGGCATGCCGGGGTTACTCGGCGGACTTATGGCGATCATTGTCGTGCCAGGCGTTGCCGGTGTGCAGCTGGTGGGGATTGCAATGACGCTTGGGATCGCCATCATTGGAGGCGCCATTGCCGGTGCGGTGATTCGAGCGACCGGGACGACTGAACAGGCCTACGAAGATTGCCACGAATTCTCCCATGTGCCGGGGCCGGACAGTGAGCGACGGGTGGAGGAACTGGCGCTTGGGGCTAAGGCCGATATCGACGCCTTGCAGAAAGAACTTCTTGCTCGGCCTGCCGCTCGTACGTGAGGGGTAAAGCCTCTTTCGATTGCCTGTGAATGACATGGTGGGAGGTCTGGACTAGCCAGGCCTCTCAACCTGCTGAACGGTGAAACGTGAAGCGGGTACAGCGGGACGCTTGAGGTTGGAAGTTGGAGGTATGTATCTCACGGCCCATACCTCTGACCTCTAACTCCCCAATATGCAACGCTTCACGCCGTACGCTGCTTAGGTCGAGCAAGCTCTGTTTGGTGCGCCGGACAGGGCTGCATGTAATAGATTCAGATCCGTCACCAACGCTCAGAAATGGTAGAGAGTCTGTGTGGTACGCCCGATCGGACTGAATCGAGTGAATTCAGATCCGTCAGCAAGGTACAGGAAGCGTAAGAGGATCCGTTTGGTGCGCCCGACAGGACTGAATCTCGTAGATTCGGATCCGTCAGTGAGGCACGGGAAGAAAGCACTGGGGGTGTTTATCCCGTCGCCTCCATTTTAGTAGGCTCCGGGTCGAGCAAGCTCTGTATGGTGCGCCCGACAGGACTTGAACCTGTAACCTTCTGATCCGTAGTCAGATGCTCTATCCATTGAGCTACGGGCGCATTCGAAACAGCGCTGAGCGTTGGGTCCTGAATTCTACAGTAAAGGCTAGCCTGAAGACGCTTCATTGAGGCTGGAATCTTATGTCAGCCCTCAGCATGTTCGTCTCATTGCTAACAGCGCTAGTGGTTATACAGTTCTCTATGAGGAGGGGTCAAGGGATGGTTGCCAGAAAAGTCTGTGCAGGGGCACGGCGGTTTGTTACGGGATATTCTTGCTGACTTCGTTTGAGAATGTACTTTCAGTCCCATCCAGATTGAACGCGGAAACAACGAAGAAATAGGTCGTGCCTGTTGCCAGCCCGGTGACAGTGTATGTGGTGACATCCGCGGACGTCGTCGCAATTGGCGCCCCATAGGCGCCTGAGGCTGTTGCCAGATAGATCTTGTATCCAGCGACATCCGTTCCAGCGCTTGCGTCCCAAGAAAGCGAGGCGGTTCCACTATCTGAGGAAAATTGGGAATCGAGGGACGGGTCCGCCGATGGACAGGCTGTCAGAACGAGCAGCAAGACAGCGAGTTGCAACATCTGATAGGAACGAATCATTGGTCTTGGCCGTCCCCTGTCAAATGGCGTGATTGCGTGCGGTCACTCAGCTGTTAGTTTGAGCAAGGTTTGTACCCATACCTACGCGGAACTAGTCCGGCAGAAGTCATTGAAATGCTATAGAGTGAGCAGGATTGCCTGGAATGACAGGGGTGAAAGGCTACAGAGTATCAGTCAAGCTTGTACGACTATGTCAGGCCCTGTCCTTCTTTGCAACCTCTAGTGACTGGAACAGCGTGTAACCGAGGGATGCTGAACGTGGTGGGAGGCGGGTCTGTCTACCTGAAAACGACGAGGGGCTTCCTACAGAGTAGGAAGCCCCTCAATCAGGTATCAGCCAAGTTGAAACTTACTTGTGCGGCTGGTCCTTCTTCTTCTCATCGCCAAAGGTGTCGGCATGGCCGCCCTTCTTCTCTCCCTTCTTCCCTTCATCGCCGTAGACCACAACATGGCCAGGCTTCTTCTCTTCTTTCTTCCCTTCGGCGAAAGCCGGTGCGCTGAAGGTGACCGCCACTGCCACTGCCATCACTGCCATCAACATGCTCTTCATTATAAGAACCCCCTTATAAGAGTTTAGAAGAATGTGTGCCGTTCATTGGCACTTGGGGAGATATACAGCAAAGGTGATGCCGCTCCTGTCTCCTTCTCACATGAGACCAAGAATAGCGATGAATCAGTAAGTTAGAAAATCTCTCTCATGAAAGCTCGAATGGTTTTCCCTACAGGTGGCTGTAGCAGAATAGTCGGGATCGAGCTAAACCGCCTCAGTTCATAGAGGGTGGAGGGGGTGCGATCGCCGCGGAAGGATGCTTTTGAGTCCATTGTAAATCGGCAGAGAGGTCTCAAACGGTCGTTCCGAGTGAGAGGGGGAGGGGAACTCTAAGTTTGGAGGCGAGGCGGATGATTGTTGGAGTGTGTAAGTCTAAATACGATATGTTCGTATTCCTGCTTATTCTTGGTAGGTACATCTGTAAAGTGCTGTGATGTCGTGTGAGAACTATCCGCCTGAAATCACCGGTCTGATTTCAATCTGGTCCTGATCGAAGAGCATCTCATCCTCGGTCACCAATTCATCTCCTCGAATAACGAGGTGTGCTTCGACGACGAGGTTCAACTCTCGCAGGAGGTCCTTGGCTCGTTTCGGACCTTTGATCGTGATTGATCGTGAAGGGTGACTCAGTTGGACCTGCATAGTGCGATCATACGAGTAACTGGGGGTAAGGGGCAAGGGGGAGATGTCCGCGTGCCTATGTGTTCTTCGTGTAAACCGAAGTTGCTTAGTAGAGAGCCGACAACTTGATTTTGGCGTAGGCCAGCCCCTCCTCCAATGTTGCAAATTCTCCATCTAACTGAGCTTCGAAACAGTCATCCAGCAATCGGCCCATGTCCGGTCCAGGCTGAACGCCGAGTTCCAACAGATGCCGGCCCATCACGAGGGGCAGCGGGACTTGCCGATCCACAGTCAGCGCTTTGGCACGGATCAAGAGCCAGTCCCCAGCCGGAAATCCATCGAATGCTTTTGGTGGGCGGCCAGCGTGATCGGCCCGAGCGACACGGACTAAACGATCGATGCGAGTGACCTGTCTCGCGAGACGTCGGATCGCACCGTCCGATGCCTGGACATCAAAGAGTGCACGGGGACGGAGGTGGCACTGTACAAGGGGGATGACGTCATCCATCACGTCTGGTTGGTTGGTCAGTCGTTGGAGAAAGGTTTTCGTCGGCCCGATTCCTTCCGATTCATGTCCTCGAGAGGTGATGTGCTCACCGTCGTCTTTGGTCGTCGCCGGTTTCCCAAAATCATGGCATAGGACAGCCAATCCTACGATCAAATCATCGCGTTCATGGCCTGTGCGTTCATTGGCAAGCCAATCCAGGCAGTGGAGGGTATGAATCCAGACATCGCCTTCCGGGTGCCAGCGAGGATCCTGAGGGCAACCTTGAAGTGCTGCGAGTTCCGGATAGAAGCGAAGCCAACCGCATTGGTCTAAAAAGTGGAGTCCGAGAGAGGGCTTTCGACTCAGAAGGAGAAACTTCTTCCATTCTTCCCACAGCCGCTCACTCGGATGCCCGTCCTGTGACAATGTTCGGCAGAGGGCAATCGTCTCTGGTACCACGCTGAACTCGAAGCGAGCTGCGAGATGCATACCTCGGAGTACCCGCAAGGGATCTTCCACGAACTGGTGCGAGGCGTGGCGTAACCGGCCAGCAGCGAGGTCCTCTCGACCATTGAAAGGATCGCGCAGTTCCCTCGTGTCAGGATCCCAGGCCATGGCGTTGATCGTAAAGTCACGTCGTGCCAGCGCCTCGTCGATCGGCATGTCGGGATCGGCCTGTCGTAGCAGACCAGGAATCGACGTGGTTTCAGTGGTGTGGAGACGGGAGGGAATGGAGATGTCGACAGGAAGTCCCTGGAGTTTGAATACGGCGAAGGCCTTTCCTACGAATTGGACGGAGAACTGTTCAGACAGCAAGGTATGAAGCTGTCCCGCTGGCAGACCGGTGATTTCGAGATCCAGATCACGAGGCTGTCGCCCAAGGACGAGGTCGCGAATAGTGCCACCCACTACCCAGGTTCTACCGCCGATCCGGCGGACGCTCTCTTCAATACGGCGAAGGAGGCCTGCAAGGGCCGGATCCTCGAGGCGGAAGCGGGTCGGCACTTAGATCCCTGCTTCACGGAGGAACTTGGCCGACTCTTCCGGCGAGACCGGATTGATGTAGAACCCTGTCCCCCATTCGAAGCCGGCGACTTGCGTCAGTTTGGGAATAATCTCGAGGTGCCAATGGTAGTAATCCCCGGTTTTTTCATGCAAGGGAGAACTATGGAGGATAAAGTTGTAGTGTGGGCGTGCCAGCACTTTGTCCATGCGACGCAACGATTCCGAAAGGATCGGAGCAAGAAACTCAAATTGAGACTTCTGACTTTCTTCGAAGTATGCCGCATGCCGCTTGGGAAGAATCCACATCTCGAACGGGAAACGCGGCGCAAAGGGAGTTACGCAGAGGAACTCTGGATTTTCAGCCACGACTCGTTCCCCATCGGATAGGTCTTGCCGGAGGATATCGCAGTAAATGCACCGTTCTTTTTGCTGGTAATGCCGATGGCATCCATCGAGCTCCTCTTGTACGCTGGTTGGGATGACTGGAAGGGCAATTAGTTGGGAATGGCTGTGTTCCAATGTGGCCCCGGCGGAGGATCCATGGTTCTTGAAAATCAAAATATAGCGGAACCGGAGGTCTTTGCGGAGATCCAGCATCCGGTCGCGATAGGCCCAGAGCATGTCCTCGATTTTCTTCGTCGGCATCTCGGCGAGGCTTTCGACATGGGTCGGGGTTTCAATGATGACTTCATGTGCGCCGATCCCGTTCATTCGGTCATAGAGACCGAGGCCTTCGCGCCCCATTTCACCCTCAACCTGGAGCGCGGGAAACTTATTGGGGACGACCCGGACGGTCCAATTCGGGGAGTTGGGAGCTGCCGGTTGTGGGCGATAGGCCATGATTTCTTTCGGGGTCAGGCGCTCTTGTCCAGGACAAAACGGGCAAAGCGACGCGGCACTCGTTCGAGCCGGTTGAGGGGTGATGAAATCATGGGGGCGGCCGCTGCGCTCCGTTGAAATAATCACCCAGCGACCGACTATCGGATCACGTCGTAGATCGGGCATCTCTTCCTCCGTAAATCGCAAAATGTGAAAAGTAAAAAGTGAAAGGTTCGGGTTCTTGAGCGTGAAGAAATGACTGTTGACTTGTACGCTTCACTTTTCACGTCTTATCTTTCACCTCCCATCACACTCTCCACATTCCTGCCTCAAAGTCCGGTCCCGGCACGGTGAGCACGGCGGGACGCTGGCTGGGGTATCGGGCCACTTCGAGGCCATGTTCTTGCACCGCGACTGAAAGCTGAATTGTCTGTCCTGTTTCCAGATCAAGGTCCTTCCAGGGGATCGCCAACTCCAAGACGGTCTGTGCGTGAATCGACTGACGGGAGCCGACGGTTTGCCAGACATCCGTTGTCGTCCGGCGAGATAATTGAAATTCGCCTGGGCCTGACAAGGAGAGGGGAAACGTGAGTCGATACTTGGATTGTAGGCCTTGGAACACGATCTCGACGTCGAAACCTTCTTTCTTGAGATTGGTCTCATCGACGTCGAATCGCATGACAAACTGATCGAGGTTCCAGCCGAAGCGGATGGCTGTGAAGATCCCATCGGCCTTCCACATGGCTCCGAGGGGCGGCTGGGTACTGATGGTACCCGCTCCCCGCCATTCAAAGAAGTTGGTGACCCTGCCGTCGATGGTGGGTGTGAGGAGACCGACTGGCTGTTGAACCATCTCGGAATCAAACGGCATCCCTTTCGCACAGATCGCCTGGTTGAGTTGGTCTGGAGGCGGGAGGCCCATGTGCGTCCAGACATTGCGGAGATGCGTTCGGAAGAGGCGATCGAATTCTGGCTTGAAGTCAGTGTCGAAATCGTCACCGTACCACCAGAACCAGTCACTCCCTTCTGCGGCGTACAGCTCACGCCAGGCGGCTTGAGCACGATCAGGCGGAAGACTCGCCACACGATCCAGCAGTTGCGTGCGAGTATGCCCAAGCAGGTCCCACCCACGATTGTCTTCTTGGTGTCCGATCCAAATTTTATAATCGGAATTGATCCAGGAACCTGAATGAAGTGCGGATAGGTGCTGTGTGGGCGGCATCGAGGCCAGCGCGGTGGAGACGGTTGAAGAGTGGACCGTCAGTTGTCCGGTCTGATCCAATGCATGGTGCGTCAAGCTTTCATAGAGGAGCGAAAGGAATCGTTCGCCTCCGTCGTGGTAATGTTCCCAAGGGTTTTCGCCGTCCAATACAATGGCGATGAGGAGTCGTTCTTGAGGACTGTCTTGGATGATTCCTCGCAACCGTCGCGTGACATCCTCGGCAGCCGCTTCCGGTGTCGTCTTGTGATAAATGAATCCAAAGGCATCGGAGATCTCACGGTCGCGGAACAGGATGGCCAGGGACTGGCTGGCCTCACCGATGTGGTACGGTTGATACAGGGCGGATGATCGCTGCCATGGCAGACCGCCCATTGCGAGCGATCTCGCCAGAATGCCTTCGTCGGTGGCGAGCCAGCGCAGGCCTACTTGATGGACAAGCGGAAGCATCTCGGGACAGACCGATCCTTCTGACGGCCACAAGCCGGATGGAGGCTGCCCGAACGTGTGTTGATGAAAGAGGACGGCCTCTCGGAGCTGCGCCTCTGCATCTTCCTGGGCCCGGAATCTGGCCGGCAAGGGGAGGTCGGGTCTGGCGCGACGGGTGATGTCGGTGTCGATGACTAGCGGCAGAATCGGGTGAAAGAAGGGAGTCGTGGTGAGCTCGATTTGTCCCCGTTCCATGAGCCGCCGGTACAACGGGACAATCTCTTGGACCGCTGTGCGCTGCAGTGCGAGCACCTCCTGTTTTTCATCCTCGGTGAAGCCGCGATTTTTCTGGCGCAGGTCGGCCAGACGAGGATACTGTCGGATGGTACCGTATCCGAACCAGGCCAGGTTGTGCCAAATTTGAAGATCCAAGAGTTCTTGTGTTGAAAACTGACGGGCGATCCGGGGAAGATCGTGATCACTGACCTCCAACCCTCGTTTGACGAGCAACTCATGGTATCGGGGATAGGGCCGAACCATGGTCGCCCAATTGGCGGAAAAGAAATGCCGAACCAAAAAAGCCTTTTCTTCGAGCGTGAGATCTGCCGCTGGTCGTTGGGCGTGCTCGAGAAACAGGTCGAGCACCGTTCCGGTTCCGATCTCTTGTAACTGGAGGAGCAGCGATGGGGTAAAGTTGAATGTGGCGCGTACCTCTGGAAATTGTTGGAGTACATAGGCCATATCATAGTAGGCCTTGGTCGCATGGAGGCGTACCCACGGCATACTGGCCGATGCGGTCATCGGGTCCGTGTAGTAGGGCTGGTGCATGTGCCAGAAAAAACAGATGTGGACCTGCTTCATCGCGACCGATTCCTTTCGTTTTTCAGTATGTCATAGGGGGTATAGGCATGCAATCTGGGGAGAGGTTTTTGGAGACGTGGAGCACCGGGGGAATGATATGAAATGTTTTTTACGTTCGTGGGGGCCGGTTTGTGGGTATGCTGCGCTTATTTTCTACATGTCGTCGCAGTCGCATCCTGAAGAACAGGTGCCGTTCGTCACTCATTTCAGTGATAAAGTCTTACATGCCGTTGAATATGCGGTGTTGGGTGCGCTGTGCTACCGGGCTTTTCACGCGACTCCGCAGGAGGGTTGGCGACGGCAGGCGATGCTGTTGGCCATCGTCTGCACATCGTTGTATGGAGTCAGCGACGAAATCCATCAAGCCTTCGTTCCGTTTCGAGAGTCTAGTTGGCTCGATTGGGTGGCCGATACAATTGGCGGAGCAATTGGGGCAGGTGTCATGCATCGGGTACTGAGTCTGCGACCGATGAATTCCGTTCCAGAAACCTCACCCTGAAGCCGGCTGAACAATACAGCATTCGTGACAAGCTGCCGGATGCCCGCTATACTCAGCGGGATATGGTCACGGGCAATCAGACTTCTCCCAAGGTGCCGTTGGCATCTCCAGATCCTGCCGTCCTGGCCGATGCGATCGCGACAAAATTGCGGCCGAGTCTTGGCCTGCAGACCACCACGCCGTTGGCCGGTGATGCCTCCAACCGGCGGTATTTTCGTGCAACCCTGACGGGAGGGCCGCCGCATTCTGTCATCGTGATGCAGCTTGCTGAGCCGGAAGGGTTCAAACAGTCCGAGGAGGCGGTCAGTGGAACGGCACATCAGATTGCGGAATTGCCGTTTATCAATATCCGGTCTCATTTGGCCGGAGTACAGGTCCCCGTGCCGACACTCTACTATTATGATCAGTCGGCAGGACTCCTGTATCTGGAAGATTTCGGCGATATGACCTTAGCGGATGCCGTGAGTCGTGCCGATCAGGCTCAGGTGAAGTCGCGTTACAGGCAGGCTATTGACGTGCTCGTGCAGATGCAGGTCCATGCCACCAAGGCGAAGGATCATACCTGTCTTGCGTTTCATCGTGGGTTTGATGCCCCATTGCTGATGTGGGAGTTTGAACACTTTCTGGAGTATGGAATCGAGGTACGGAACGGCAACCGGTTGGCCGATGTCGATGCGGAGGTTGTTCGACGAGTGTTCAGGAATATTGCCGATCAGTTGGCCGGTCAACCGCGGATCTTTACGCATCGTGATTACCATTCCCGTAACCTGATGGTCGACGGAACACGACTTGGTGTGATCGATTTTCAAGATGCGTTAATGGGGCCGGTCCCCTACGACTTAGCATCACTGGTGCGGGATGCCTACATCCAACTCGATGAGGCGTTGGTCGATGAATTAGTGGAGTACTATCAGGACCACATGATTGACCAAGGCGCGGACTGCATTGATCGATCCACTTTCCGCCGATTGTTTGATCTGACGAGTATCCAGCGAAATCTGAAGGCAGCCGGTCGGTTCGTCTACATCGATCGCGTCAAGGGCAATCCGAAGTTTTTAGCGGATATTCCTCGTGTCCTGAGTTACGTCAAACGGAATCTTGAAAAATATCCGGAGTTGGAACCGCTTAGGAAACACCTCGCCCCCTATGTGCCGGAACTGCAATAGAGGACTGAGGGATGAGGACTGAGGGATGAGCATCGAATTATCGACTCAGCACTCAGCACTCAGTCCCCAGCACTAGATCCTGTGAGAGCCATGATTCTAGCGGCTGGTCTGGGGACTCGGCTCAGGCCGCTGACGAACACAATTCCGAAGCCGTTACTTCCGATTGCCGGTACCCCGCTCATTGTCTGGAATTTATTGCTGCTGAAGCGGCACGGATTTCACCAAGTCGTCATCAATTTGCACTATCTGGGGCCGATGATCGAGCAGGCTTTGGGTGACGGCTCGAAGTTTGGGATGCGGATCATCTACTCCCATGAACCGATCATCCTCGGGACCGGCGGAGGAATCAAAAAAGCCGAGCCGTATTTTTCAGGAGAACCGGTGTTGATCCTGAACGCGGATACGTTGGTCGAACTCGATCTCGAAGCCTTGCGGGACTTTCATCGCTCGCGAGGAGCGGCGGCGACCTTGGCTTTGCGGGAAGATCAGGATGCCGAGCGCTGGGGCTTGGTGGAGGTGGGAGAGCAGGATCGGATCTTGCGTATCACGGGGCGAGGAGTCAGAGAGGCTACGACGATCGCGCAGCGTATGTTTGCAGGGATTCACATCCTTCATCCCCGGCTGCTGCAGCAGGTGCCGAAGGGGGTTGTGTCCTCAATCATTGATCCCTACGTGGCGGCCATCGAACGGGGAGAACCCGTACTTGGCTATGATCTTCACGGATACTGGTCGGACATCGGAACGACCGAACGCTACACACAAGCGGAGCACGATGCCCGTTCCGGGCGGATTCGATTGGAAGAACGTTCCCCTCACGGCATATCTCACTGATCACCAAGCTCGTCGACAGCTTGCCTCCGGCCGAGTCCTGCCTGAGACTCAGACTTTTTGGTGTTTGAGGAGACGTGCGAGATAGGTACGCTGGAGTTTGAGCGACTCAGCCGCTTTGGTTTGATTGCCCTCAGCCCGTTCCATGGCCCGTGTGATGATATACCGGCTGTGCTGCTCCATGGACTCATGGTAGGGCAGGTCGAGGTAGGATTGTAGTGCGTCATCCTCGTTCTGACGGAGATCTGCGTCATCCGAGAGGAGTGCCAACATGTCCGGCTCGATCGTGTCTTTGGGGCTGAGGACGACGGCTCGCGCGATGACGTTGTCCAATTCGCGGATGTTGCCGGGCCATGGGTATCGGGTTAACGCCTCCACGGCAGCCGGACTGAGGACCATCCTGGTGCGCTTGGCATCTCGCGTGTGTCGCTCCAAGAAGAATTGTGCAAGTGCTGGGACATCTCCTTGCCGCTCACGAAGCGGTGGGAGCGTCAGCGTGATGACATTGAGACGAAAGTACAGATCTTCCCGAAACTGCCCCGTCTTGACGGCCTGACGAAGGTCCCTATTGGTGGCGGCAATGATGCGGATGTTGACTGATACGGTTTTGGATCCACCGACGCGTTGGAACTCCCGGTCCTGAAGTACACGGAGCAGCTTGGCCTGCAAGGTGAGCGGCATATCCCCGATTTCGTCGAGGAAGACCGTACCACCGTCGGCCATTTCCAATTTGCCTTTTTGCTGCCGATCCGCTCCGGTAAATGCCCCGCGTTCATGGCCGAAGAGTTCATTCTCGAGGAGTGTCTCGGTCAACGCCACACAGTTGATGACGATGAGCGGCATGGCACAACGAGGACTCCACTGATGAATCGAGCGTGCAAAGAGTTCTTTTCCGGTCCCACTCTCGCCCAGCAGTAACACCCCTGCATCGGATTTGGCGGCTCGCTGTGCTGCTTCAACGACGGAGCGCACCGACGGGCTGTTGCCGACGATATTCGCGTAACGACCGTCAACCTCAGAGCGAAGATAGGCGACGTGCCGTCGGAGCGTATCCCGCTCCAGTGCTTTATGGATAACGATGAGGAGGTGGTCATTGTCGAGAGGCTTGGTCAGAAAGTCGTATGCGCCTTCTTTCATGGCTTCGACGGCGGCCTGAATGGAAGCATGTGCGGTCATCACAATGACCGGAGGGCTGTCCGCCGGTTTCATCTGAGCTAAGCGCTTGAGCACGTCGAGGCCGGAGAGCTTGGGTAGTGTCAGGTCCAGCAGGACGAGGTGAGGCGACTCATGCACAATGAGATCAAGAGCCTGCTGTCCCTCAAGTGCGGTAACGGTCTCGTATCCGGAGGCCTGCAGTCGATCCTCCAGCATCAGTACGATGTCTGGATCGTCGTCAACGATGAGAATCTTTGCGTTCATACATCAGACGTGAGGTGTGTGTGATGGGTCAAACGTGAAGCAACGATGCTGTTGTATGCTCGTGCGGACAACCCCTCACTGCCCACTCACCACCCTTCACTGACCGCCCATGACATTGATGACGAGCCCGGTCAGCGGTTTCGGATAGAAATACGTGGACTTGTGCGGCATGCGTTCTCCCGCCGCTGCGACGGCCTGGACTTCGCTGACTTTGGTCGCGTTCAGCAACAAGGCTCCGGTCCCTGTTCCACGGTACACCCAATCGAGGGCCTCAAGGTCATCCTTGGTGTAGAGAATCGCCTCCTGCTCCTGTTGGGTTTGGCAGAGTTTGGTGACGATGAGCTGCTGCAGCAGGGAGACGTCGAGTTTAGTGCGAGGTGAAGCCGTTACGGAAGGTCGATGACTCGGCTTCAGAGTGAGGGTCACGTATCGAGGATCCCCTTGTTTTGCCAGGCCAAACACCGGTGCCTTCGTCCCTTCCGTCCGTAGGCTGGTGAGGAACTGGGTGCAAATCTGGTGGCGTGAGGATGGGGTAAAGGGAAATTCTCGAAACTCAAACACGTCGCCCAGCATTTGCTTGATCTGTTCGAACGGAGGTAACGGAGTGGTGGTTACCCGGTGTGTGGGTAACACCGTCAATCCTGGATCCTCAAGCGGGGCGAGCAGCATGAGGACTGAGTCATAGGGCTGCGGGCCTGTCGGCGTAGAGGCCTGTTGTCGCCGGAGCTTTTGATAATTCAACGCCGTTTCATAGCGATGGTGGCCGTCAGCAATGAACAGCGGCTTGCTCTGCATGGCCTCGGTGATCTGTTTCAGCACGCGGTTGTCGGTGACGGTCCACAGGCGTTCTCGACAACCGGCCTCATCCTGGAAATCATAGCAGGCTGGTTTGCCGTTTGTCTCGGTTTCCAAAAGCTGGATGATGATTCCCTGTGGATCGGAGTACAGCGACCAGATTGGGCTGAAATTCGCTCGACAGGCCTCAATGAGATTCAGCCGATCGGTCTTCGCCGCGGCGCGCGTGTTCTCATGCGGATAGATGTGCCCGGAGTCCAGCGCCTCCAGTTTGACCAATGCCAGGAATCCACGCAGCATCTTCGTGGGAGCGTCGGGAGCTGAGTAGGGTGGACGATATTCGATCGTGTGGTAATAGATGGTCGGTTGCGCATCACGCTTGAGGATCCCTTCCGTGATCCAGCTTTGGAGCGTTGCCGCAGCACGGGTATAGCGGTTGTGCGTCGCACTGTCACCGGGCTGGTCGAGTCCCAGTTCCATGCGGATGATATTGTGGGGATGTCGGTCATGGAGCTGTTTCTGTCCGGCTGCATCGATAATATCGTATGGTGGGGCGATGACCTCCGTGATTGCTCCGACGAGCGTCTGATCGTACCGCAGACCGTGGAACGGAAAAACCTGTGACATGAGCAACTCCCTGGCAATGTCGTGTTCGGAACAGCGACGCCGGTTTGATGGTTACAGGAGAGAGCGGGGTCCTTTCGCCCTACGCCGTGCCGCTCCCACGGCCTGGCGTTGTTCCGATCGGCGGGAAGACTGTTACCGGTCTCGGGTAATCATATAGTCCGCAGCGACGGATAGGGCGCGTCGCGCCGTACTATCCTCGAAGCAGTCCAGTTCATCCTTCGCGGCCGTGATGTACGCGCGGGCGCGATCCATGGCATAGGTAATCGACCCGAAATTGGCCATCAGTGACAGAATGCGCTCCAAATCCGTCGTGCTCAGTGTCCGCGTCTCCATGCGATCTTTGATCATCTGACGGTCCTGTTCGGAGCATTGCTGTAACAAATGCAGCAACGGTAGTGTCGCCTTTCCCTGTCGGAGGTCCTGCCCGATCGTTTTGCCGAGTGATTCGCCGTTTGCAATGTAATCCAACGTGTCATCTGCCACTTGGAAGGCAATGCCGAGATATTGGCCGAAGCGAAACAGCGCGTCCTGTTGCGGTTCGGATGCTTCGGCGAGAATGGCTCCCATGCGGCACGCCGCTGCAATCAACCCCGCCGTCTTGTGTTCGACGATCTTGATGTAATCGATCTCGGGCATGGAGGGATTTCCGTTGTAGTAGAGCTGCAACACTTCCCCCTCTGCCATCTTCTTGCAGGCTTCGGCGAGGACCTCATTAATCCCCTGACTCTGAAACTCGACGACTTTACACATTGCTTTCGTATAGAGGTAGTCACCGACCAAAATGCTGATTTGGTTCCCCCACACCTTGCGTGCGGTTCGTCGTCCCCTCCGGAGATCGGCATCATCCACGACATCGTCGTGCAAGAGGGTAGCGGTATGGATGAATTCAACTATACTGCCAAGTTGGTGATGTTCAGCTCCGGTATACCCACAGAGGCGGGCGGAGAGGAGCAAGAGGAGGGGCCTGACCCGTTTCCCTCCGCCGCTCAGGATGTGCGCGGCGACGGTATTGACCAAGGTCACGCTGGAATCGAGGTTCTTCCGTACGCGATCCTCTACTCCGTCCAGCTCACTCCGATAGGACTCCCACACATCCGACATGGTGTGCAGGGTCGCGATGACTGGACCTTGTGTCATGCGGCGGATGGTATGGCAGCCAAGGAAATAAAGTCAAGCAAATGAAAGGGGTATAGGCCCAACGCAATCTTGACAGAGGAAGGACCCATCCAGTAAGTTCCCATCACGGTAACCCATGTGGGTGAGGTCCACCCTGGATACGGATGGAAGGGTGTGTCCACTCAGGGGTGTTTCCTTGCTCCGTTCCTCATACCATAATATAGAAAAACGTCCATTGTTTGAACGAGATAGATCTATGAATATTCCCGGATTTCCCAACCGACAGGGGCTCTACGATCCTCAACATGAGAAGGATTCCTGTGGGATTGGTTTTGTCGTCAACATCAAAGGGAAGAAATCCCATGACATTGTCCGTAAAGGACTTCAAGTTTTAGAGAATTTGACACACAGAGGGGCTCAGGGTGCTGATTCTCATACCGGAGACGGAGCAGGTATTCTGTTACAG
>JAMXAU010000035.1 GCA_024281365.1 Nitrospira sp. | reverse complement strand
TAATGTGCTTCGGCTACGACAGCGGTTTCCAAGGCGGATGCGGGATGGGGCCACGCTAGTAGGAAGATGGTGATGAGGGAAGGTAGGCTCCGTAGCCGATGGAAATTCATGCACAAACTATACAGCTTGATCGTGCACCCAGACAATGCACCCAAAAGGGGAAGGCAGGGGGCAATTTTGGGAAGTATCCTGCCAAGGAGGATTATTCGTGAGGAATTGGGAAAACCTGCGTAAATGGATGAATTTCAACGCGCTCGAAGACGCCGTGAATGGTATAGGGATCCTGTCGTACGAATTCCTCAGCATCCTCCCTCGAGTCAAATTCTAAGACGAGCAAGCTTCCCGTCTTATCGGCCAGAGGGCCAGCGAGGACCACACGCCTTTGCTTATCAAGCTGTTCAAGGTTGAGGAGATGGACGGCACGATGCACTTTCCGCTTTGCTTCTCCGTCCGGTCCATCATACCCAATGATGACGAATTTCATAATGATCAGGAGGGGCAGAAAGGATTTCAGATTTCGGACGGGTCTTCTTCGATGGGACGACGATCTTTATAGCCGTTGGTAACCTCGTGCCACCAGCGGACTTCTTTTTCACCCAGTTTCCAGCACAGGTAGACGACTCGACCCTCCCGGATATGCGGAAAGTCGCAGAGCCCCAGGTCAATGTCCTTTACAACGACGCCCAGCTCATGGATGGCCTGGAGGTGAGTGCTGATGTCCAGAAGACTTTTCACATAAGGCCTTCCCACCGCTGTGCCGCCCCCAAAAGCCGCGTTGGCAGAAGCCCTACTCACCTCCTCGCGGGTTCTTACGAGCACTTCTTTCCCTTCTTGAACGGTCGAGAGATGATTCTGGAGTTGAGGGATAAGGTGATTCGCCTCTGAGAGAGAGAAGACCCGTTCCGGAGTGATCTCGTTTTCTCCATGTGCCATAAGGTGATCCTATTTCTCTGTGTAGCATACTTCTGATCTTATGAACAACCCGGGTCGGATGGCGTATCAAATGGTGACGTGCGGATCCGGCGACAAAATTCCATATGCTGGTTGACAAGTGGAGGGTGCTATAGGTATCATCACACTAGCATTGGGTTGGGCTGACCCTCTCCATCGAATAGTTCAATTCCGGAACCTGTCTCGATTTAAATCCTAAGCGTCATTCGGTGCGGTGGAGTTCAGGTGTGCAGTTCAAAGTAATAGCGTCTGAGTTGTATTGCATGAGACTAATAACGACGGGATTCTTCCATCGCGAGTAGCGAGCCGACTTCCTCAAGTTTTTCCACCCAAAACAGACTCAAGACTCAGAGTAGATCACAAAAGACAAAAACACGTTTGCATGGCCAAATCAGGTTACGCGAATTCTTCCATATAAACGATAACCGAGCCAAGGCTCGAGAGGAGTCGTATGTCAGTAGCTAGGGGGGAAGTAATGCATCTTGCCGAACTGAAGCAGAAATCCATTGCCGATCTGAATGATGTGGCGAGAGAACTGAAGATTGAAGGAGCTGCTAACTTAAGAAAGCAGGAGCTCATTTTTGCGATCCTTCAGGCCCAAACTGAAAAAAATGGAGTGGTCTTTGGGGAGGGAGTATTAGAAACATTACCTGATGGGTTCGGTTTTCTTCGGGCGCCCGACTCTAATTATCTCCCCGGGCCTGACGACATTTATATCTCTCCGTCGCAGATTCGGCGGTTTAATCTTCGTACTGGCGACATTGTCTCGGGTCAAATCCGTCCGCCTAAGGAGAGTGAGCGGTATTTTGCGTTGCTGAAGGTGGAAAAGGTTAACTATGAAGATCCTGAGGTTGCACGGGATAAGATCCTGTTCGATAACCTGACTCCGCTGTATCCAGAGGAGCGGATCAATCTGGAATTTGACCGAGAAGAATACTGCACTCGTGTCATGGATCTGACGACTCCGATCGGCAAGGGCCAACGTGGATTGATCGTGGCCGCGCCTCGTACTGGTAAGACGATGTTGCTGCAGGCCATTGCCCGGGCGATCCTCAAAAACCACAAGGAAGTGACGCTGATCGTGCTCCTGATCGATGAACGGCCGGAAGAGGTGACTGATTGGCAGCGCCAGGTCAAGGCTGAGGTCATCAGCTCCACCTTTGATGAACCGGCTCAGCGGCATGCTCAGGTCGCCGAAATGGTACTCGAGAAAGCCAAGCGTCTGGTTGAACATAAGAAAGATGTCGTTATTTTACTGGATAGTATCACGCGGCTTGCTCGCGCCTACAATACCATCGCGCCTCCCAGCGGTAAGGTGCTCTCCGGAGGGTTGGATTCCAACGCATTGCAGCGGCCGAAACGCTTCTTTGGTGCGGCTCGGAACATTGAGAACGGTGGCAGCTTGACGATTATGGCAACGGCATTGGTCGATACAGGCAGCCGTATGGACGACGTCATCTTCGAGGAGTTTAAAGGAACCGGCAATATGGAAGTGCATTTGGATCGTCGTTTGGCCGACAAGCGGCTCTTCCCGGCGATTGATATCAGTCAGTCTGGCACGCGGAAAGAAGAGTTATTGGTGGATAAGGATCGGCTTAACAAGATGTGGATTCTGCGCAAGGTCCTTAGTCCATTGGGGACGATGGAAGCGATGGAATTCCTCATGGACAAGATCGGTGGAACAAAAAACAATCAAGAGTTTTTGCAGTCTATGAATCGCTAAGGATGCGCTTGTATCTGGTATGGTCTTCAGATAAAGTATGCCACCTTGGCGTATAGTTTACTAAGGTTAGCAATTCTTCGGTAAGGAGTCGCAGGTCATGCAGAAGGGTATTCATCCAGTCTATCGAGAGGCGACCATTCACTGCGCGTGCGGGAATTCATTCAAGACCCGTACGACGATTGGTGACATCAGTGTCGATATCTGTTCCAACTGCCATCCGTTCTTTACCGGAACGCAGAAGATTGTCGATACGGAAGGACGGGTTGAGCGGTTCAAGAAGAAGTACGCGAAGAAGGGCAAGTAGCGCACCACTTGGGTATAAAAAGGACCCTGCTTCGTGTCTGAAGCAGGGTCCTTTTTTTGTGGCCAATGGGGAATAGGCTGGACAATGGAAGTCGTACTACTTAAGAAGTGGGAGAGTCTCACGTCACGATTTCACGAGTTGACCGATCAGCTCATGGATCCGTCCGTCGTCAGTCAACCGCCGCTCTTGCGTAAGTTGAGCAAGGAACGGACGGAGCTTGAACCGGTCGTGACTCTCTTTGACGTGTATCAGGAAAATGTCCGACAACTCGACGACGCCTTGCAGATTCTTAGTGACCCAGCGGCAGGGAGTGAGTTGCAAAAAATGGCGTTTGAGGAGCGTGTAGAGCTAGAACGGCGGCAGAGCGAAATTGAAGGGCAGGTCAGGGAATTCTTGATACCGAAAGATCCGCGGGATGAAAAGAGTCTGGTACTCGAGGTTCGGGCTGGGACGGGTGGGGATGAGGCAGCGCTCTTTGCCGGCGAGCTGTTTCGCCTGTACAGCAAATTTGCGGAAAAGAAAGGACTGAAGGTCGATACGGTCGAGGCGTCCGAGACAGGTATCGGCGGGTATAAAAATATCGTTGCATTAATCGAAGGTAAAGGGGCATACAGCCAATTCAAGTATGAGGCCGGTGTTCACCGAGTACAGCGAGTGCCTGTGACGGAAGCGAGTGGTCGCATTCACACCTCTACGGTCACAGTCGCCGTCATGCCAGAGGTTGACGAAGTCGATGTTCAGATTGATCCGAAAGACCTGCGGATAGACACATTTTGCTCATCTGGGGCCGGTGGACAGAGTGTGAATACCACATACTCGGCTGTTCGCATTACCCATCTGCCGACTGGTGTGGTGGTCACGTGCCAAGATGAACGATCGCAGCTCAAGAACCGGACAAAGGCTATGCGGACCTTGCGTGCAAGAATTGTCGAGGCTGAACGGGAGAAGCAAGAGGCGGAGATCGCACAGAGCAGGAAGTCACAGGTGGGAAGTGGGGAACGGAGTGAGAAGATCCGAACCTATAATTTCCCGCAAAATCGAGTGACGGATCATCGAGTTGGTTTGACGCTTCACAAGCTGGAATTGGTAATGGAAGGTGATCTCGACGATATTGTTCAGGCTTTGAAGGCGCAACAACAGCAAACCGAAACTGCAAAAGTCTAAGGAGCGACAACCCCTGTCATGTCAGACTCACTGACTGTCGGCAAGCTACTCGTCAACGCACAGCAGATGTTGGAAGGTGCAAGGATTGCGAATGCTTTACAGGAGGCACGGTGGCTGTTGGCCTATGCCTTAGAGATGAAGCATCATGAGTTGGCCAGTCGGACCGAACGGTCGGTAACGGCGGAGCAACTCGCGCGTGTCCTATCGTTGGTGCGGAGACGGGAGTCGCGGGAGCCGCTTCAGTATATCCTGGGCTCGCAAGAGTTTTGTGGGCTCGACTTTTCCGTGACCCCGGCCGTGTTGATCCCCCGTCCGGAAACAGAACTCCTGATTCAGGAAATACTGAGAGAAGGTGGATTTGCAGAGGGTGCCGTGCTGGTGGATGTCGGCACAGGTTCCGGTTGTGTGGCCGTGACGCTGGCGACCATCCTCGGTGGCATGCGGATTTTTGCGCTGGACTGTTCGCATGATGCGTTGTGTGTTGCGAAGGGAAACGCGGAACGACATGGAGTGAGTGACAAGATTGTCTGGCTGGAAGGGGACCTCCTCTCTCCGCTGAGGGAATGTTCTGTCGCCGGAGCTGTGGATGCGATCGTTTCCAATCCTCCATACATAGCTGAAGCAGAATGGGAAGGTTTGCAGCCGGAAGTGCGGGATTATGAGCCGCGACAGGCCTTGCTTGCAGGACCGCAGGGGACTGAATTCCATGAACGACTGATCCATGACTCTAAACAATTTCTTGTCCCTGGTGGGTTGCTGGTGATGGAGCTTGGTCAGGGGCAAGCGCCTCTTGTGCGACGGGTGGCAGAAGCCGCAGGGGGGTATACGGGGCTTCAAACCGTTAAGGATGAAGCTGGCATTGAACGTGTGCTGATTGCGCGACGGGCGTGCGAAGGGCCGAGTCATGGATGAAATTCTCATCAACGGAGGCAACCGGCTTTCCGGTGAAGTGCGTATCAGCGGGGCGAAAAATTCTGCACTTCCCATCTTGGCCTCAACCATTCTCAGTGGTGGAGAATGTGTCATCACCAACCTGCCGAGGGTCGTTGATGTGCTGACGATGGGAAAGCTTCTGGGGATCCTCGGGGCGAAGGTCTCCCATGAGGGCAACCGAGCGGTAATTGAAGCCGACATGATTGCATCAACGGAAGCGCCGTACGATCTCGTCAAGACCATGCGCGCCTCGGTTCTGGTGTTGGGGCCGTTGGTAGCGCGATGTGGTGAGGCAAAGGTTTCTCTGCCCGGCGGATGTGCAATCGGCTCCAGGCCAGTGAATCTGCATTTGGCTGGATTGGCAAAGTTAGGGGCTGAGATTTCCATTGAGCATGGCTATATCACGGCCAGAGCCAAGCGCCTGAAAGGCGCACGCATTTACTGCGATACTCCGACCGTGACTGGAACTGAAAACCTCATGATGGCGGCGTCACTGGCTGACGGGGTGACAATGCTCGAGAATGCGGCGAAGGAACCGGAAATCGTGGATCTGGCTCACTTTCTCGTCAAGCGCGGTGCGCGGATTCATGGGGCGGGAACCGATGTGATCACGATAGAAGGAGTCCCGCAACTTCATGGTGGCGATCATGATGTCATCCCGGATCGTATCGAAGCAGGAACGTACCTTGCCGCAGGGGCCATGACACGCGGGGAGGTCACGGTGACACACTGCCACCCCAGTCATCTTGAGGCGGTCCTGATGAAGCTGCGGGAGGCGGGGGCTGATGTGCAGGAAGAAAAAGACATGGTGCATCTGACTATGCCGGGCACCCTAAAAGGGACCGATGTGAAGACTTTGCCGTTCCCAGGGTTTCCGACCGATATGCAAGCGCAGATGGTAGCGTTGATGAGCCTCGCAGAGGGGACAAGTGTCATTACGGAGACCGTGTTTGAGAGTCGATTTATGCATGTGGAAGAGTTGCGCCGGATGGGTGCTGATATTCGGGTGGAAGGCAACCGACTCGTGGTGACTGGGCGCAAGGCACTGACCGGAGCACCGGTGATGGCATCCGATCTACGTGCCAGTGCCGGCCTTATTGTGGCAGGATTGGCGGCTGATGGGCTGACGCAGGTTCAACGTGTCTACCATCTTGATCGTGGATATGAACGTCTTGAAGAGAAGCTGCGGGCCTTAGGCGCGGACATCCAGCGCCGACCGATGACGACAAAGATGCAGTAGAGGTGGTCGATGTTGACGATTGCGCTGTCAAAAGGAAAGCTTATCGAGTCTGCGCTGGACCTCTTCCTGCGAGCCGGCTACACGATTACTGGGCTTTCTGCGGAGAGCCGTCGGCTGATCTTCATTAGCCCGGAGCACGATATGACTTTTCTGATCGTCCGCCCGAGTGACGTGCCGACCTACGTGGAGTACGGAGGGGCAGATGCTGGAATTGTTGGAAAAGACGTGTTGATGGAACAGGAAAGTGATGTATACGAACCATTGGATTTAGGATTCGGAGCGTGTAGAATCGCCGTCGCGGCACTCAAGGGGGAGGCGGCCGGTGTTCGGTTGTCGCCTAAGGTTCGAATTGCAACGAAATACCCACGGATCACCGAACGCTATTTTAACGCGCGTGGGATTCCTGTTGAGATCATCAAACTCTATGGCTCGATTGAGCTGGCTCCGGTCGTAGGATTGGCCGATCGGATTGTTGATTTGGTTGAAACCGGCAGCACCCTCAAGGCTCATGATTTGGTGGAAGTTGAAGTGATTGCCAGATCGACCGCTCGGTTTATCGTCAATCGGGCGAGTCTGCGCCTCAAACAGGAGTCGCTGATGACGTTGATTCGGAGGCTCCGTGCCGTGGTCCCGAGTGAGCGGCCCTCTTCAGGCAACAGTCGTCCAATGACTCTCCAGACACGCAAGAAAAAGATGGTTCGTTCATGAAAATCGTTACCCAAGCTGATCGGAACTTTCTTCCAGCCTTAAAAAAGGCTTCTCTACGAGGGCGGACCACTGGTGCGGCCGTCGAGAAGACCGTACGCACCATCTTGCAAACCGTTGAGCGAGGTGGAGATAAGGCGGTCTTTCGTTACACGGCCCAATTTGACAAAGTGATACTGAAACCTGACACGGTACGGGTTACGCAAGAGGAGATCAAGAACGCCTATTACCATATCAGAAAAGATGAAGGTGATGCACTGCGGTTGGCCGCTGAGCGGGTGACCGCCTTTCATGAGCGGCAACGGTCGAAGACCTGGATGTACCAGGATGGGGATGCGACGTTAGGCCAGGTCATTGGACCGGTCGATGCGGTCGGGGTTTATGTGCCTGGGGGAAAAGCTGTCTATCCGTCGTCCGTCCTCATGTGTGCCATTCCTGCTAAAGTGGCCGGCGTCTCACGCATTGTAATGGTCACCCCGCCGCAGAAAGAGGGGATTAATCCCTATCTGCTGGTTGCGGCTGACATCGCCGGGGTGACGGAGATCTATCGCGTGGGCGGCGTTCAGGCTGTTGCTGCGCTTGCGTATGGGACAAAAACCATCGCAAAGGTCGACAAGATCGTTGGACCAGGGAATATTTATGTGGCGACGGCCAAACGGTTGCTCTATGGCACCGTGGGAATCGACATGGTTGCTGGCCCCAGCGAGCTTCTCGTCGTGGCTGATGATGAGGCGAAGCCGGCGCATGTCGCCGCCGACCTGCTCTGTGAAGCGGAGCATGATGAAGACGCGCAGGTGTTTCTGGTGACCACATCGGAGCGATTGGCGAAAGATGTCTCGAAATTGATCGAGGCTCAATTGAAAGGGCTTCAGAGGGAGAAGATCGCCTCAAAGGCGATTGCGCAGCACGCGGTTGCCTTCGTTGTCCCGACGATGGGCGAAGCGATAGCGGTGGCGAATGAAATCGCGGCGGAACACCTCACGCTTTCCGTCGACAATCCCTTCGATTATTTGGAACAGATTCGTCATGCGGGTGCGTTGTTTCTGGGACGCTATACACCCCCGTCGGTGGCCGATTATATCGCCGGACCGAACCATGTCTTGCCGACCGGTGGAACCGCCCGGTTCTTTTCTCCACTGTCCGTCAACGACTATGTAAAGGTCAGCAACATCGTGCATTACACGAAGCAGGCATTGGCCAAAGTCAAAGATCCTTTGATCCGGCTCGCTCAGATCGAAGGGTTTGATGCTCATGCAAAGTCGGCTCAGAGCAGGTTCTCATGAAGAAGAACGGATCAGCACTACGACAGGCGAGTGTTCATCGGGCGACCAAAGAAACCGACATCCATGTCGAGTGGGCCCTGGATGGGAGCGGGCAGAGCAAGATCGACACCGGCATTCGCTTCTTTGACCACATGTTAGAGCTCCTGGCCAAGCACGGTTTCTTCGATCTCACGGTGCAGGCGAAGGGGGATCTGGACATCGATGAACATCACACCGTCGAAGACGTCGGTATTGTCATGGGAAAGGTGTTGCACCAGGCTCTTGGTGAAAAGGCGGGGATCAAGCGCTTTGGGTTTGCTTCCGCGCCGCTTGATGAAACCCTGGCCCAGGTGACGGTTGATCTCAGTGGACGACCGTTCCTTGTCTACAACGTGGCCTTGCCGGATAGGAAGATCAAAGCGTTCGATCTTGGCCTCTTCGAAGACTTTTTTCAGGCCTTTGTCACTCACGGAGGCCTGAATTTGCACGTGAACCTCATGTATGGCCGGAACCCACACCACATCATGGAAGCCATCTTCAAGGCCCTCGCTAAGGCGCTCGATCAAGCAACCATGCCGGAAGAGCGACTAGCCGGGACCGTGTTGTCGACGAAAGGTATGTTGTAAGAAAGATTTGTTAGAAGGAAAATAATTTCAGACCTCCTTCTGACCAATAGTTGGCCTGTGGTGTACGCCTTCGGCCAGCCCTCTAAATCTGACATGAGGTTTTAAGCATAAGGGGATGCACTTCGTTATGGATTTCCCGTCGTTCGTTTAGGATTTCCACGGTAGACCCGTCCTTCCTTCATGAGAGCCTAGTTTTCCGAAGGAGACATGTTAAGTGGCTATACGCATAGCTAGCATTGAAAGTTTTCGGGTGCTCGCCATCTTTGCGGTTGTCCTGTGGCATGCCCCGTTTGTATCAAGTCTCTGAACTCGTGGATGGGTATTTCCCAGTAGTTTTTCACTGGCTATTTAGTCTGGTGGATAGGGCCGCCGTACTTTTTTATCGCGGCTGGGTACTTTTTCGGAAAATCAATATTGACTTATGGAAATCCCATTGCTCAACTTCGTCGGCATGTTTCTCCGCTGATTTGGATATTCATCGGGTGGATGTGTATTTACATTATATTCCCGCCCGGTTGGCCTGGCGAGGTTTACCATCACGGCTGGTGGCAGTCGTTTTACTCAACAGTCCTGAAGAACATGCACCTACTTGCAACCCAGAATATCAGCCTTTTTCTCAAAGGGAGATTACCCTTTTTCATCTCTGGTTTCTTCCAGCACTCATGTTCAGCTTTGCCGTCCGTAACTCTCGTAGCGATTTGCCGAGTACAGAGATACCTGGTCCTTTTAGTCGTATCTCCCAATGCGTTGGCTCTCACAGAGGAAAATCATGGGCGGACCTCTCATCAACAACATTCATTTCGGAACATGGTCGATCGCCACTCTGCTTACCGCCATTGGATGGTTGTTGGTGGGACGCAAACAGCCCTCAGTGGCCATGGCATGGAGCGTGATTGTAGGCGGTTATGCCTTGGCGTTGATAGAAGGGACGATCATGAACACCGTTGTCCACAGTTCACGCGAGGCAATCAAGTGGCACTTTTTCTTGGAGGAATTATTCTAGGGCTCGGTATCTTTCTGCTAGCACTTGCGAAGCCGAAACTAGGCGAGTCAACCCCTTTTCCGTTTCTGGCCCAATTCACCCTGGGGTCTATGTATCTCATATCCTGATGTATACACTTAACCCGATAATTTGGAGGCTCCATGTTCCGTTACGGGGGGCTCTAGTTGGTATCGTTGTCTACGCCCTTTCCATTTTGCTAACAATTGGCTTGGCAAGGGTACCCGTTGTTCGATATTTAGTGGTGAAGCCTGCCCAGAGGTATCAGCTAAAGGCTTAGGAAAAAGAGGACAGCTGACTAACAAACCTTCAGATCAACTCCCTAGCAATACAGCAGCTCGTGCGTTGTAATGTTGTTTCAAAATTTCTCGCCGTTCCTAATCACGATGTAGGTGTGTAACTGGATACCAGGCAAGTTCAAGCGATACAGCATTCGAATGTGCTGACGCATACTGTATATCCGTGGATGAAGCGTCACGGACCAGTGAAATTTGACCGCCTAGATTGCCTGTGGCAGGAACCTTCTAGTTGCGGTATTGTTACAGCTCCCGAATATCTGGATCAGCTATGATTGCCATCATCGATTATGGAATGGGAAATTTGCGCAGTGTGTCCAAGGCCTTTGAGGCGGTGGGACATCAGGCGGTGATCACTCGCGATGCAAGCGTGATTCGCAACGCGAGCCATGTTGTGTTGCCAGGTGTCGGAGCCTTTGGGGACTGCATGGCGAATTTGGTGCAATACGAATTGGTTGAACCCATCAAGGCAGCGGTCCGGTCAGGGAAACCATTTTTGGGAATCTGTTTGGGATTCCAACTGCTGTTTTCAGAGAGTGAGGAATTCGGCACGCATGCAGGCCTCGATCTGTTCCAGGGGAGGGTGCGAGCGTTTCCGAGAGAGCAGCGGCTCAAGGTGCCGCACATGGGATGGAATCAGATTGCGATCCAGAGCCACTGCCCCGTTTTCAATGACATTGCCGATGGATCAAACTGCTATTTCGTCCATTCCTATTTCGTGGATCCTGCGGATCGACAGATCACTGCCACCACAACGAGCTACGGCATCCCCTTTACTTCCAGCATTTGGAAGGACAACGTGGTGGCCTGCCAGTTTCATCCGGAGAAGAGTCAGGCTGTTGGATTGCAATTGATCCGGAATTTTGGAGGATGGAAGTGAGCGAATCGCCGGTGCTGGTTCGCATGGTGCTAGCGATCATCGTGATGGGATTCACGGGGATGGTTGTGGGCTGCAGTGGGTCAAAAGTTGCGACCAAGTCAGTGCCTGAATTGTCTCGATACCAGATTCGCTCCATGGCACTGATCCCGTTTGTATCGATCGCAACTCCCCAGTCATCAGGTCATGATGACCTCTTTATTCCAGCTCCGGAGAGTATTCGCCGATCCGATATCTCCATGGGAGTTCCGTTGGAGAGACAGCCGCTTACCCCCCCAACCATGCTCGTGCCGGGATACGCGGCAGAGCAGGTGACGGAGTTATTCTGGAAGCATCTCCGGAATTGGAAAGGGCTTCAGGTGGTATCCCCTGGTGATGTCGTACGAGCTTCATCAGCCGATACGGAGCTTTCAAAATTGGGGTCAGAAAAGGCTGCCGTTGCCGTAGCGAAGCGACTCAAAACGGATGCAGCATTGATCGGGATTGTGTCGATGTATCAAGAACGGGTGGGCAGTCGGCTCGGGGCTCATCCGCCGGCGATAGTTGGTTTTCAGACGAAGGTCATTGCGGTCGATGGGCAAGTGCTCTGGGCCGGTGAGTATTATGAACGGCAACGGCCGATGACTGAGGATCTCTTGGGGTTCCTGCAGCGGTGGTCTTTTGTGACGGCGGCTGAATTGGCGGAGTACGGTGTCGATGAGGTGTTGAAAGAATTTCCCTTTGGTAGTGGAGAGGAGCGATAAGGTGTTAGTCATTCCCGCGATCGACTTGAAGGATGGACGGTGTGTGCGGTTGCGTCAGGGGGACATGGCGGCTGAGACGGTTTATTCGGAGGATATCGTCGCAGTTGCCAGAAATTGGCAACAGTGTGGAGCCAGCCTTATCCATGTGGTCGATTTGAATGGTGCGGTCGGTGGTGAGCCTAAAAATTTACCTCAGATCGAAGCGGTGCGGAAGGCGGTGACGGTCGATGTGCAAGTCGGTGGTGGAATTAGGACGATCGAAACCGTTCGACGGTATCTGAAGGCCGGGGTGTCCCGCGTGGTCTTGGGAACAGCCGCGCTTACGGATCGAGCGTTTCTTGAGCAGGCGTGTACGGAGTTCCCCCGGCAAGTCGTGCTCGGCCTCGATGCGCGTGACGGCAAGGTTGCAGTGAAAGGCTGGACGGCAGTATCTGAGACGAAGGCGATCGATCTATTAAGGGAAGTACGCGGGCTGAAGATCGGGGTGGTCATCTATACGGATATTGCGCGGGATGGAATGTTGAACGGGCCGAATCTCACGGCGTTAAAAGAAGTCGTGGCCTCCTCCGCTTTCCCTGTGATTGCGTCGGGGGGGATCAGCCGTGTCGAGGACCTTCTTGCGGTGCGCTCGTTAGGGCCTCAGATCACCGGCGCCATCGTGGGTAAAGCACTCTACGATGGCAAACTGGACTATCAAACAGCGCTTGCAGCGCTCAGTAAGGAGTAAAGGGTGAAGGTGTAGAGGGGGCAAGACATTTCTTGGTTTACCCCTTACCCCTCACTTTTCACTGATCGAAAATGTTGACCAAGCGCATCATTCCCTGTCTCGATGTCAAAGAGGGACGTGTGGTGAAGGGTGTGAGCTTTGTGAATCTTCGTGATGCGGGAGATCCTGTTGAAGTCGCGGTGGGGTATGACCGCGAGGGAGCGGATGAGCTCTGCTTTTTGGATATTACAGCTTCGCATGAGAACCGCAAGACGATTCTTGATGTGGTTGAGCGGACAGCGGCCTGTGTTTTTATGCCGGTGACGGTCGGTGGCGGGGTACGGACGATCGAGGATATCCGGGCCTTATTGAATGCGGGGGCGGATAAGGTCAGCATCAATACCGCAGCGGTTCAGCGGCCTGAGTTTGTTCGAGAAGCCGCGCAGCGATTTGGCACGCAGTGTATCGTCGTCGCGATCGATGCCAAAGCCGTTGCGCCGGATCGGTGGGAAATCTTCACGCATGGTGGTCGAAAACCAACTGGCCTCGATGTGGTTGAGTGGGCGACACGGATGGAACAGTATGGTGCCGGTGAAATTTTACTGACCAGCATGGATCAGGATGGTCGTCAATCTGGATACGATTTGGGCTTGACGGCAACGGTATCTGGGGCAGTGTCGATTCCTGTGATCGCATCGGGTGGTGTGGGATCGTTGGAGCATTTATACGATGGATTTATGAAGGGGAAAGCGGACGCCGTCTTAGCTGCCTCCATTTTTCATTTTCGAACCTATACGATTTCTCAAGCGAAGACCTATTTGAAAGAGCGCGGCGTTTCGATCCGTATGCCGGACAGTACGGCTCAGATAGCATGAATCGATGAACCAGGCACAGATCGACCAACTCAAATTCGATCAGCAAGGCTTGCTCCCTGCCGTGGTGCAGGATTGGCTTGACGGGACTGTCTTGATGCTGGGCTATATGAATCAAGAGGCGCTGGCTAGAACGGTTGCGACCAGAACCGTACACTTTTGGAGTCGGTCCAGAAACAAGCTGTGGGAAAAAGGCGAATCCTCCGGCCATAAACTGCATGTCAAAGCTCTTTTCGTCGATTGCGATCAGGATACTGTTTTAGTGAAGGCGCAACCAATAGGACCGACCTGTCATACCGGCGAGCGGGCTTGTTTCTTTTCACGGCTGGACGAGCAAGGTTTGGTTACTGAGGAGAAGACTCAGGATGCAGCGGGGGGCATTCTTGAATCGGTATTGCGGACGATTCTTGCGCGTCGTGCAAATCCACAGGCCGGATCCTATACGACAAAGCTATTCGAGGGGGGCCACGACAAGATTCTGAAAAAGGTCGCAGAGGAGGCCGGAGAGGTGTTGTTGGCCTCGAAAGGTGGCAAGAAAGAGGAAATTGTGTACGAAGTGGCCGACCTCTTTTTTCACACCCTCATGGTTTTGGGGTACCATGGTCTGACCCTACAGGAGATTTATGAAGAACTGGGACGCAGATTTGGGAAATCCGGCTTACGCTCGGAGAAGTAACCGCCGTGGGCGGTGAGCGTATCAGTCTGTGTATTTAGTGGTGAGAGGAATCATTGCTCAGAGGGGTCGACATGAGCGAGTGCCTATTTTGCAAGATTGTGGAGAAGAAGATTCCAGCGAAGTTGGTTCACGAGGACGAAGACACGCTGGCTTTTGACGACATCCATCCCCAAGCACCTGTTCATACGCTGGTGATACCGAAACGACATGTAGGTTCCGTTCAAGATCTGGGTGAAACAGATCAGACATTGCTGGCGAGGCTGTTGCTGACCTGCAGGAAGGTCGCGAACGACAAAGGGCTGGCTGGCTCAGGGTTTCGCCTCGTGGCCAACACGGGGCGAGATGGGGGGCAAACCGTTTTCCACCTTCACTTTCACGTCATGGGCGGGCGACCGATGGGCTGGCCTCCAGGCTGAGCGAAAACGACGAATTGACAGGGTTTCCACTCGTCTGTTAATCTGACCGGTCAATTATTCCGATTACTTAGTAACCAACTCGTCAGGTCGTGTGCGACGGGAACGTAGGAGTGGAGACTCTCGTGGGCCGAGGCCTGATTTCCGACGAGATCAAAAATCGGATCCGAGACCGCGTGGATATCGCGGATGTCGTGGGCCAGCACGTCTCCTTACGGCGGGCCGGTCAGAACCTGGTGGGGCTATGCCCGTTTCATCAGGAAAAGAGTCCGTCATTTTCGGTCAGTTCCTCCAAGCAAATGTTTTACTGCTTCGGCTGCAAGGCCGGGGGCGATGTGTTTGCCTTTCTGAGTAAAGTGACCGGCGCGACGTTTCCTGAAGTGCTGCGTGAGCTTGGCGACAAGGTGGGCATTGCGGTGGAGGAGTCGCCTGCGGAACGAGGACAACGCGGGCATGCGCATCGCATCGAAGAGGTGAACCAGGCTGCGCTGACGTGGTTCCAATCGAATCTTCGCGATTCGCAGCTTGGAGCCACGGCTCGTGAGTATCTCATCAGGCGGGGGATCCAGCAATCAACCGTGGAGATGTTTCGGCTGGGTGCCTCCTCCTCGGATTGGGAAGGGCTCTGTAAGTTCCTCGCGCGAAAAGGCTTCTCGGCCAGCGACAGCGTGACGGCTGGCCTGATCACTCCCCGACCAAACGGCAATGGGTACTACGACAAGTTCCATGGGCGGCTGATGTTCACCATTACCGACTTGCGCAAGCGTGTGGTGGGATTCGGCGGTCGCGTACTGGGTGACGGCATGCCCAAATATCTGAATTCTCCAGATACCCCACTGTTTAAAAAGGGGCAGACGCTGTTTGCCTTCGAGCAGGCGCGCGAAGCCATCGTTCGGACCAAGACCGTGATCATTGTCGAAGGCTATTTTGATGCCATCGCGCTCCACCAGGCAGGACTGATCCATACCGTGGCGACCTTAGGGACGGCCTTGACGGCTGAACATGTTCAAGCTCTTCGGCGATTTGCCGAGCGAGTCGTGTTACTCTTTGATCCGGATGCAGCCGGGGTGCGCGCGGCATTGCGCGGATTGGATCTCTTTGTCAACAGTGGTTTGAGCGTCAAAGTCGTCACACTCCCGGCAGGGGAGGATCCGGATACGTTTATCCGGAAAGCTGGTGTCGATGGATTCGCTCAGTTGGAAGTAGGTGCGCCAAGCCTGTTGGACTATGCGCTGAATCACACGATCAATCAGGCCGATCCCGGTTCGCTGGAGAGCCGTATCCGAAGCGTGGATGAAGTGCTGCGCATCTTGCAGAAGAGCGAGCATCCGATCGAACGGCAGGAGCGGATGAGAATTGTCGCTGAACGCCTGAAGATCAGCGAAGCCCGACTGATCGAACGCTATCCGGCGCTGTCGGCTCAGCCGAAATCTGGTGCTGCCCCTCCACGCGTATATCCGGCGCAGGGGATTTCCTTGACCACGCTGTTTAAAGGATTGCCGGAAGAGCGGGATCTGCTGCTCCTGTTGCTGCAAGGGAAACTGTCTGCTGCTGATGTACGTCGCCTGAAGCCGGAGTCGTTTACCCTCGCGTCTGGACGAAAGCTGGTTGAAATTGCGCGTACTCATCTGGATCCTGACGGACGGATCATCCTCCGAGCGGTGCTGGATGAGGCGGCGGAAGATCCAGAATGTAGTGGCCTGGCAACGGAACTGTCGATGCGCGAAGATTATTTCGAGGATGTACCGGCCCATACCCAGGCTTGTTTGGATAATCTCGATCGTAAGCGGACGGAGCAGGCATTGCGGGATTTGATCGAGCGTCTCAAAACAGCTGAACGTGAAGGCCGAGTGGATGAAGCGGGCAGCTTGAACGTGCAGATTAACGAAGTGCGGATGCGGAAAGCCGGCACGCTGAGCGCCGGCGTGGTGACTTTGGTGAAGGAGTAGTCATGTCGAAACAAGAGTTATTGGGCGAGGTGAAGAAGCTGATCTCGATCGGGAAGGAAAAAGGCTTCCTGACGTATGACGAGCTCAACAGCACCTTGCCGGCTGAAGTGGTCTCATCCGATCAGTTTGGCAGCATCATGGCGATGTTCGGTGAGATGGACATTGAGATCGTCGAAGCGACGGAGGGAGAACGAGTTTCGAAACGAGGCGATGGTGAGGGGGGAGAGGAAGGCGAGGAGGTGGAGTCGGATTCTGAGGACGACAACGATAAGGCGATCGATTTGACGCCGGGGGCCTTGAGTCGAACTGATGATCCGGTGCGGCTCTACCTCAAGGAAATGGGTAGTGTGGCGCTCTTGAGTCGAGAAGGTGAAATCGAGATCGCCAAACGGATTGAAGAAGGGAAATTTGATATCGCCTCCGTGATCTATGGGATGCCGATGACGATCGAGTTCGTATTGGCGCTCAGGGATCAGCTGAAGAATGGAAAAATCGATGTCCGTGAAATCGTTCCGGTGCAAGAGACCGAAGAGGATTTCGAAGAGGAACAGCAACCAGTCGAACGTGACTACGAAGAGCTCCGAGTCAAGACGCTCGACGCGTTGAACTCGGTTCGAAAAGTGTCGCTTGCGCTCAAAGCCTTGGCGGAGAAGGGAAAACATCTCGGGAACGATCCGGCGAAGCACAAGAAATTCAAGAAGCAGTTTGAGGCTGTCCGTCAGCAGGTGGTGAACAAGATCGAATCGGTCAACCTCCATGGGGTGCTGAAAGAGCGGATGGTGCAACGAGTCCGCGAGCTCGCAGTCCAAATTCGAATGGCTGAACGAGAGGCGGTCAGCTGCCAACGGCGTATCGGGGTCGGCGGGGAGGCCGGAGCAGAATTATTGAGGAAGATGTGCCGGAGCCGTCAAGACTTTCTGGCGGTGAAGCGGAAGACCGGTGTATCGGAGGAGGCCTTGCTGGAGATTCGCAAGGTATACCAAGCCGCCAAGGCGCGAGTCCGTCAGCTGGAGGCGGAAGAAGCGCTGGTTCCTGCCGAAGAAATCAAGGATGCGGTTAAGCATCTTGATGTCGCGGAGGAGAAGGTCAAGCGCGGAAAGGCGGAGTTGGTCGAGGCGAATCTGCGGCTTGTCGTCAGTATCGCCAAGAAGTATACGAATCGTGGCCTTCAATTTCTCGATTTGATTCAAGAAGGCAATATCGGACTTATGAAAGCGGTAGACAAATTTGAATATAAGCGCGGGTACAAATTCAGCACCTATGCCACGTGGTGGATCCGGCAGGCAATCACCCGGGCGATCGCCGATCAGGCACGTACGATCCGGATCCCGGTGCACATGATTGAAACGATCAATAAACTGATCCGCACGTCTCGTCATCTCGTGCAAAAACTAGGACGAGAACCGTTGCCGGAAGAAATCGCTGAACGGATGGATCTGCCGTTGGACAAGGTCAGGAAGATCCTCAAAATCGCCCGTGAGCCTATTTCGCTCGAAACGCCGATCGGTGAAGAAGAGGACAGCCATCTGGGCGATTTCATCGAAGACAAGAAGGCGGTGTCGCCGCTGGAGGCGGCCATTCGCTACGACCTGCAACGCCAGATCAACAGTGCATTGGAAACCTTGACGCCACGTGAAGAAAAGGTCTTGCGCAAACGGTTTGGGATCGGGGAAGCGACCGACCATACCCTGGAAGAAGTCGGTCAAGACTTCGAAGTAACACGTGAGCGTATCCGGCAGATTGAAGCCAAAGCCCTGAGGAAGTTACGACATCCGAGCCGCAGTAAGAAGCTGCGAAGTTTTGTGGAAAGTTTGTAAACGACAGGACGCACGGCGGCCTGATTTGACTCCGTTCGGAAGGTCGGCCTAGAATCCGCTCCAAGCTGAGGCTCGGGTCGAGAAGAGGGCGTGAGGAGAACGGTCGAAGTTATTTCCCATACCGGACCTCATCCTGCTTGTTGGCCATTCCGAAGAGGGCCCATAGCTCAGGTGGTTAGAGCGGCTGACTCATAATCAGCTGGTCCTAGGTTCAAGTCCTAGTGGGCCCACCAGCGGAGACATTGCTTGCGCCTTCAAGTGCTTCGGCACTGATGGAAAGGATACGGTGAATCAGAAACTGTCCCCGCTCATCGAATTACAAAAACTGGATCTCCGGATCATGGAGATCACTGAGATTCGAAGAAAAATCCCGGAACGCCTCCATGTTGCTGAAACTCCGCTTCGAGAAGTCGCTCAGACCCTGACTGATACGAAAGCCGCAGTCGATGCGGCTACCAAGGAACGACGCGCGCATGAGAAGGATCTCGAAGTACACGAAGCGCAGACGGAGAAGATGAAGTCACATGCGGCGAGCCTGAAGACCAACAAGGAGTATCAGGCACATCTGTTCGAGATTGAATTGGCGAACAAGAAACGGGGCGAGTTTGAAGAGAAGATTTTGGTGGCGATGGACAAGATCGACGAACTCCAAAAGACCGCCAAAGAGCTGCAGGAGAAAAAACAGGCGCATGAGCAAGTATTCGCTCAGGAAAAACAGGGGCTGGACACGCAGGACAAGGAACTGGCGAAGGAGCTCGCACGACTGGAAACCGACTATCGAGACGCGGCGGGGAAAGTGGAGAAGAGCCTCCTCGACCGATACAACCAAGTGAAGGCTACCCGAAAGGATCAGCCTTTGGCCGCCGTCCGTGATGGCATGTGTGTCGGATGCCGCCTACAGATCCCACCGCAACTCATTGCCCAGGTCAGACGATCAGATGATCTCCACCTCTGCCCTTATTGCAGACGGATTCTCTACTGGGAAGGGGAGCCAGCGAAGGAATCTGCTTCGGCCCTCAGTGAAGCGAGAAAAGCCGATATGGAAGTAGGGGAGTCGGTTTAGGGCGATTACGCCGCCCGCTCACCTTCTCCCAGATCGGCACTGAGGACTATGGCGTGTCATCAATTAAGCCATGTCATTGAAGCGGCGAGATAGA
>JAMXAU010000034.1 GCA_024281365.1 Nitrospira sp. | reverse complement strand
GGAACTGGCAGACGCGCCGGACTCAAAATCCGGTTCTCGCAAGAGAGTGGGAGTTCGACCCTCCCTCTGGGCACCAACGAATACATACGTGCGGTTGTGGACTGAAGACTAGAGGTGGATGCCGCTCAGCTTTCATCTTGAGGAACGACCGTAATGGGACAGAGATTGCGGCGGAAGCCAGTCTGAAACCTGATGCGATCCGATCACCCTCTTGACAGCGCCGCGCCATTAGCCTACTTTCTGCATATTTCTCAGGGATGTACACTGTGTCTTGCTCGATTCAGAAAGCGTTAGCATCGAACCAGACTCAAGGTCTTCTAATGGTGACCTTGTGAATTCTTATTACAGGACAACCGGTCCACTTACTTTTAAGGAGGCAGCACATGCGTAAAGTGTTGGCACTGGGAGCCGCCCTGCTCTGCGTCGGCTCAATGAATGTTGCAGTGGCTCAAGAGCGACTCCAGCAATCATCTGGGGGATCTGCAATGGGTGTGGGAACGGGGGTTGGCGACGTGTCTGGCAACTCGAATCGCGTCCAGGCCTTTGATCGTAATGCTTTCCTCGACCGACTCTCTCTTCCTGAAACGATCTACGGTCGTGTGTTGGCTATTGATTTTCCAGCCGCCAAAATGCTTTTAGAGACAGGCGGGAGCTCTCATGATGAAGGTCGTGCGGGAGCTGGTGCCATGAGTTCCATGACGGTGTACTTTGATGAGCGCACCAGCTTAGACCAGATTAAAGTATTGAACAATGGTGATGATATTTCTCTACAAGTAGTTGAAGCGGTCACACCCAATCAGCAATATGGGGTGGGTCGTAAGATCGTTCGTGAAGTGTACTTGCTGCGCGGGAATGAAAGACTCGCCGGGTTTGGTGGTCTAGGACAGCGTCCGAATCCTTCAACTGAGCGTGCCATTGAGACGAGCAGTGGTAGCACTACGGGTGGAGTGGCAGGATCCGTGTTGCCGGGTAAGATCACAGGGACCATCGACACCACAATCGGTGAATTTACAGGATCCGCGCCCTGTTGGAACTGTGAGCCACAGCCAGGGTGGGGCTATCAAACGGTGGCACCGGAAACAAAAATTCCTAATAAGTCCGACTACGGTACGGACACATCGAAGCCGAACTTGATAAAAGGATTTAATTGAGACGTTCCAGGACTTGAGCTTTCAAAGGGGGCAGCAGAAGCTGCCCCCTTTTGTTTTCTTGCGATCTGTACATGGCTTCCCAACAGTCGCTGGTCATCGGCGAGCTGACTCGGGGAATATTCTTTCATTCAATGAGTCTGTGATTATGAGCGAACCGGAGAAAGCACCTACTGGGCCGTCCTCGGAACTGGATCTGCGCGGAGTGATTTGTCCTTATAACTTCGTGAAGACGAAACTGAAGCTTGAGACCATGAAAGAAGGAGAGGTCCTGTCTGTCCTCTTGGACGACGGCGACCCCATTCGGAATGTCCCACGCAGTGTCGAGAATGAAGGACACACCGTCTTAGGCCAGGAGCGAGTGGAGCAAGCCTACCGAGTGTTGATTCGTCGAGAGGATAATGACTGATAGGAATGTCCCTCCGTTCATGGGTGATGCGTTCGCCGTCAGGTGAGTGGGTGCCAATACGTTACGAGATTTTCAATCGGCGTGTTTCGTTGGCCGCTACTTCCTCCCTGACAAGACAATCGTGATTTCTTCCCCCGCTGTGTCCGACAGTTGCCGGCTTACCTCATAGGCCGTTCCGCGAATAATCACCTCATTCGGTTTAGTGAGGTCGCAGGCCGCGACAACCAGCCGTCTCGGCGCAAGCCGGACAAGGGTTTCAAGGGCACGTACGGCCGTGCGTCGGGTGCCATAGGCAACAGTCGGAGCCTTCATTTTTATTGCATCAGCCACGCGTCGCGTGAGATGTGGGCCGGTACTCGGCAGCTGTCCACAAAAATAGAATGACTCGCAAGAAAATCCAGCCACCGTCAGAGCCGTAATCGCTGCGGAAGGTCCGGGGATCGGAATCACCCGGGTTCCTTGAGAAGCGGCTTCCGTGACAAGCAGCGCGCCTGGATCCACGATCAGGGGTGACCCTGTGTCCGCGACAATGGCAATCCTGGCTCCCTGTCGTACTCGTTGAAGAAGCACCGCGACCTTCTCCTTCACATTCACAGGACCATAACCGGTCACGGTCGCTGAGATCCGATGATGCGCGAGTAGTTGCTGTGTCATTTTTGGATCTTCAGAGGCAATGAGATCAACAGACTTCAAGGTCGCCAACGCACGCAGGGTCAGATCATCAGGATGTCCGATGGGGACGGCCACCACATACACCGCCCCTTCCTCATCCGGTGACTTAGCCGAAGCTATTGACACGCCAGCGTTTTCTTGACTCTGTTTAGGCGGCACCGATATAATTTCCTCTCAACCTGTTCGAACGTCACGCCGGAGATTCAGCGGGGACATTCCCAATGGCAGCCGTCTGTTTCATGATCGCCCTCATCCTGTACATCGTGGCCACGGTGTCGTTTCTGTCCTACTCCCTACGACGTTCTGAAGCTCTCTCAAACGTGTCGCTGAGCATTACCGCAGTCGGGTTCGCGTTCCATACGATCACCCTTATCATGAGAATGACGGGAGCGTCATCCTCCGCTCCGCCGAGTTTTTCCGATGCCTTGTCGTTTTTCTCCTGGATGATCATCCTGGTGCTGCTCATCGTCGAATTTCGTCATCGCATTCATGTACTGGGATCCTTCATGGTCCCCTTGGCCATTGTCTCGCTCATCTCTGCGGCAGCCCTTCCGGAAAGCGAGCCGACGCTTCAACCTGTCTTCAAGACTTTGTGGTTTCATGTCACCCTCAGCATGTTGGGGACGGTCGGATTTGCCGTCGCATTCGTAGCGGGAGTGATGTATCTCATTCAAGATCGGCTCCTCAAGTCGAAACAATTCAACGTCCTCTATAGTAAACTGCCGGCGCTCGACTTTCTCGATCATCTGAATCAGCAGTCGATCGTCCTGGGATTCCCGTTGCTGACGTTGGGAATTGTGACAGGTGCCATCTCCGCCGAGCTCGCTCGCGGGTCGTACGTCAGCTGGAATCCTGAGCAAACATGGGCCGTCGTGACCTGGCTCTTTTATTTCGTCGTCCTCCTGGGAAGATTGACCATCGGCTGGAGAGCCAAGCGGGCAGCCTATCTCACCGTGGTCGGGTTTGCCTGTGTCATCCTGACATTGGTCGGCGTCCTGCTCAAAGGGCATAGCGCCTTGTCGTAGGGTAGAAAGTGGTCGTGCCATGCATTTGATCGTCGTAGGCTTAAGCCATAAGACGGCTCCGGTAGAAATCCGGGAGCGTCTGGCCGTTCCCGAAAGCCGTCTCGGTGAAGCCCTTGCTCGCCTCTGTTCTTACCCCGGCGTGAAGGAAGGAATTCTGCTGTCGACCTGCAATCGAGTCGAAGTCTACTCCGTGGTTGAGGATGTCGACACCGGATACGGCCGCATCCAAGAATTTCTGGCCGACACGCATCTTTCTCTCTCGTCCGAACAGTTGACCCCGCATTTGTACTGGCATACCGGGGATCGGGCGATTGCCCACCTGTTTCGCGTGGCGTCCAGTTTGGACTCCATGATCATCGGAGAGTCTCAAATCTTGGGACAATTGAAAGACGCATTCGAGGTCGCACTGGCACACAAAACCACCGGTGTGATCATGAACAAAGTGGTGAAGAAGGCGATCTCCGTGGCCAAACGTGTGCGCACGGAGACGAAGATTGCCGAGATGGCGGTCTCCGTCAGTTATGCCGCGGTGGAGCTCGCAAAGAAAATCTTTTCGAATCTGCATGAAAAGACCGTCTTGTTGGTCGGGGCCGGTGAGATGGCCAAGCTGGCGGCGAAGCATTTGATCGCAAACGGTGTGGGACATGTGCGGATCACGACCAGAACTCCGCAACATGCGGTTGATCTCGCCGAGAAGTTTGGAGGAACCGCAGTCCCGTTCGATCAGTTCAAGGATGACATGGCCTCGGCAGACATTGTCTTGGTCTCGACCGGCGCAGCCCATTACTTGGTCGGAGCCGAGGATGTGCATCGAGCCGTTCAAGAACGCATGAATCGTCCGATGTTCCTGATTGATATTTCCGTTCCGAGAAATATCGACCCCGCGGTTCGCCACGTCGACAACGCATTCCTCTTCGATATCGACGATCTCAAGCATCGGGTTGAGCAGAACCGTGCCGAACGGATGCACGAGGCGGAGAAAGCCGAGCGCATGGTGATCGAAGAAGTGACGATGATCCTTGACTGGATGAAATCATTGGAAGTCACACCGACCATCGTGGCCCTTCGTAACCGGGTGGAGGACATAAAGCGGGCGGAGGTCGAGAAAGTACTGGGGCGATTGGGACATCTGTCCGCACAGGATCGCGAACTCGTCGAAGGTCTCGCCTCCTCCATCGTCAACAAACTGATACATCGGACGATGGTGACGTTGAAAAACGAAATCAATTCGTCCAGTGGCCCTGCGTTCGTCGAGGCAGCCCGGCAGTTCTATGCTCTTGATAGACCCGCTGCCTCTACGCAACAGACAGAGACCTATTCCGAGTCGTCTCGTTACCTCGCGGACAGTCGCCCTCAATCTGAAGCCGACGAGCCAACCCCTGAACCCTCAGTGCCGAAACGAGCCCGCTAGCCTATACGTACAGAGAAAGGATTGCCCTGTGTCGACATCGAACGGTCAACGCTCCACGCTGGTGCTTGGGACAAGGGGGAGTAAGTTGGCGCTCTGTCAGAGTGAGTGGTTTCAATCACAAGTTCACGAGGTTGCGCCGGAGGTTCGCGTCACGCTCAAAAAGATTCAGACCTCAGGAGACAAGATTGTTGATGTCCCGCTGGCCAAAATCGGGGGGAAAGGACTCTTCGTCAAAGAGATTGAAGATGCCTTGCTTGCCGGTGACATTGATTTCGCCGTTCACAGCATGAAAGACGTTCCGGCACAACTCCCGGCTGGACTCGATATTCTCTGTGTGCCGGCACGCGAGGATGCCCGCGATGCCCTGATCAGCCGAACCGGCTGTTCGTTCCAGGAGCTGCCGTTAGGAGCAACGATCGGGACGGCCAGTCTCCGCCGCCAGGCGCAACTGCTACAGGCCAGACCAGACCTCACGATTACCATGCTGCGCGGAAATCTTGATACAAGGCTACGAAAGCTTAAGGACGGGCAGTTTGATGCCATTGTTCTCGCCGCAGCCGGTTTGCATCGCTTGGCTTGGGCTGAGACTATCACCGAATATCTCCCCCCTGTCCTCAGTCTTCCTGCGATCGGACAAGGCGCACTCGGTATTGAAGGTCGGGCTGACGACGAATTCGTCCGCGCGATCTTGTTGCGGCTCAACCACCAAGAAACCCAGACGACGGTCACAGCAGAACGAGCATTTTTGCAACGATTAGAGGGTGGCTGTCAGGTCCCGATTGCCGCGCATGCCACCTTAGCCGGCGAGCGGCTGGTTTTGGAGGGACTCGTGGCAAGTATCGACGGGAAAACCATCATTCGTGATCAGATTGCCGGCACAGGGCAGCAAGCCCATGCCCTTGGGGTACAGTTAGCTGAACGGCTGTTGACCAGAGGAGGAGACAAGATTCTCCGCGAGATTTACGGATCGGCATGAGCAGAATGGGGCAACGAACAGGAAAGGTCTATCTCGTCGGAGCCGGCCCTGGAGATCCAGGGCTCTTGACGCTCCGTGGACGAGATTGTCTCGAGCGGGCAGACGTCGTCCTCTACGACTATCTCGCCAATCCTGCACTGCTCGCTCATGCTCCCGAGCATGCGGAACGGCTGTATGTCGGACGACGTGGAACGGGAAAATACCCGGAGCAAGCGTCCATCAATCAGCTGCTGATCGAGCGTGCACAAGCAGGAAAAGTGGTGGTGCGCCTGAAAGGCGGGGATCCATTTGTCTTCGGTCGCGGGGGAGAAGAAGCCGAGGCACTCGCCACTGCGGGAATTGCGTTTGAGGTGGTCCCAGGTGTCACTGCCGCAGTAGCAGTACCGGCCTATGCCGGTATTCCCATTACCCACCGGACTTTGGCATCCACCGTAACGATCGTCACCGGGCATGAAGATCCCGCAAAATCTGCGACGATGTTGGACTGGCCAAGACTCGCGGCAACCCGTGGGACACTCGTCTTTCTGATGGGCATGAAACATCTCTCCACGATCACCGCCCAGCTCATGCAAGAAGGGTTGTCTCCATCGACACCGGTCGCGATTACCCGCTGGGGGACCAGAGCCTGCCAACAGACGCTCGTCGGAACCTTGTCGGACATAGTGTCAAAGGCTCGGGCCATCGGAATGGAACCCCCCACCGTGATTGTGGTGGGTGAGGTTGTTCAACTCAGATCGACACTCAACTGGTTCGAGCGGCGTCCACTGTTCGGCAAGCGCGTGTTGATGACACGAGCCAAAGAGCAGGCGCACGAGCTGGCCACGCACCTCGCTGGTTATGGAGCCGACCCGGTCGAGGGTCCGACCATCAGCATTGTTCCCCCGCTCGATTGGACAGTCGTCGACCGCGCCATTTCCGAGATCGGCACCTACCACTGGATGATCTTCACCAGTGTGAATGGGGTGGACCGCTTCATGAGTCGTCTCCGGGTGAAAGGACTGGATGCACGATGTCTGGCCGGACGACAGGTGTGCTGTATCGGACCTCGGACCGCTCAGGAGTTGGAGCGGTTCGGCATTCGAGCCGATCTGGTTCCGGATGAATATCAAGCGGAGGGAGTATTAGCCGCACTGAATCAGCAGGAGATCAGCACATCTCGCATCCTGATCCCGCGAGCCGAAGTGGCGCGGGAGATCTTGCCGGACCAGCTCCGTGCGCGTGGGGCCCATGTCGACGTGGTGCCGGTCTACCGAACGCTGGCTCCAGACCTGAAGGCTGAGGGATGGTGGCAAGAGCTCAGAGACCATCGTCTCGATGTCGTCACCTTTACAAGTTCTTCCACGGTTCGAAACTTTGTTGCTATGCTAGGAGGGGTGGATGCTGTGAGTCCGCTGTTGCGCTCGGTGACCATCGCCTGCATTGGCCCAATCACAGCCAAGACGGCAGAGGAATTCGGTCTCACGGTCTCAATCATGCCGAGCGAAAATACGATTCCTGCATTGGTGGATGCGATTGCTCACCATTATGAGAACCGCGAGCGCTGTGCCGCGGGTGTTGTATCGTAACCCAACGGCCCATGCCTGATGGGCCAGTTTCATACTGAAGGAGGGAGCGTACTATGGTTCCTGTGAAGTCATTCATGATTCCCCGAGATAAGTTTGTGACCGTGCCACGCGACACCGACTCGCAGACCGCAGCGAGGATCATGCGCGATCGCGGGATCGGCAGTTTATTCGTGACGAATGACCGTGAGATCATCGGCATCATCACAGACACGGACATGATGCGCCGTGTCGTGGCAGCGGGAGCGGACGCGACCAAAACCACGGTTGAACAGATTATGTCGGCGCCCATCATGACGATTGAAGAAAATAAGACCTTGCTGGATGCGAATGATCTCATGGCCCAATCACACCTTCGTCATTTGGGTGTGACACGTGACGGTCAGTTGGTCGGAATCATCTCGGTTCGAGACCTGGTCGTCTTCTTAACCAATCTCCCTCGGAAATAAGGCTCCTCGCAATGGAGTTTCCGATCCATCGTCATGAAGCTCTCACACGGGTTGGTCAGCTCGCGGGAATGATCGCGGTTCGAGACCTTGTGGTCTTCCTGGCCCATCGTTCACAGCAATAAAGGACACGACATGGGGTTTCCAATCCATCGCCTTCGTCGACTCAGGCAGCAGGAATCGCTACGACGGATGGTGCGAGAAACGCACCTCTCGCCCGCGGATTTTATCGCTCCACTGTTCGTGACTGAAGGGCACGGTCGGCGTGAAGCTATCGAGTCGATGCCCGGTCAATTTCGACTGTCCATCGATCTGCTTGTCAAAGAGGCGGTTGAGCTTCGTGCGGTCGGGATTCCAGCCATCATTTTATTCGGCATTCCCGCGTACAAGGATGACCGTGGCAGCTCAGGCTTGGATCCAAACGGGATCGTGCAGCGAGCCGTCAAAGCCGTTAAGCAGCAGGTGCCGGAGTTGATGGTGATCACCGATGTGTGTATCGATGAATATACCAGCCACGGCCATTGTGGCATCGTCCGGGATGGGAAGATTCTCAATGATGAGACGTTGGACTGTCTGGCAACCATGGCGCGCACCCACGCCGAGGCAGGAGCCGACATGGTGGCACCATCCGATATGATGGACGGGCGTGTGGCCGCGATTCGGAGGGAGTTGGATCGAGCTGGATTCTCCGATCTGCCCATTCTGGCATACGCAGCAAAGTTTTCGTCTTGCTTCTACGCGCCGTTTCGCGATGCAGCCTTCTCCACTCCTCACTTCGGAGACCGGCAATCCTATCAGATGGATCCGGCCAATGCGCGAGAAGCGATGCGCGAAATCGACCTGGACATCAAGGAAGGGGCCGACATCATCATGGTAAAGCCGGCGTTGCCGTATCTGGATATCATTGCCACCGCCCGTCGCCGTATTCTCCTTCCGCTGGCGGCCTATCAAGTGAGTGGGGAGTATAGCATGATCAAAGCTGCGGCGCAGGCGGGATGGCTCGATGAGTCGCGTGCGATGATGGAATCGCTCTTGGCCATCAAACGGGCGGGGGCCGACCTGATTCTGACCTACTTCGCCAAAGACGCGGCTCAGCTGCTTCGTTCACCACAATGAAAGTGACCCACGGATATTCAGGCCAATCGGGTCGACCCTATCCCGTGGGAACCATCGGGAATTTTGACGGGCACCACCGTGGCCACCACGCGCTGTTACAGCGAGTAATCGAGACGGCACGCAAGAATGAGGGAACCGCAATTGTTCTGACGTTCGATCCACATCCAGTGAAAATTCTGGCGCCTCAAGCCGACTTTCGGTTTCTGACCGACGAACATGAAAAGCTCGCTCGCTTCGAGCTGGCAGGCATCGATGAGGTGGTGCTCGTGGAATTCACTCAAGCTTTCGCGTCGCTGACTCCAGAACTATTTGTGGAACAGGTACTTTCCAAGGGACTTGGCCTCAAGGAGATTTTCGTAGGACAACATTTTGCCTTTGGACACAAGCGAGCCGGCAAGATCGAGGATCTGGAACGCCTCGGTGATCAGTTTGGCTTCATCGTCCATCCAACACCTCCAGTAACCCTTGATGGGGGAGTCGTCAGTTCAACGAGAATCAGACAGCTCATTGTGTCCGGACAAGTTGCCCAGGCACTCAAGTTACTCGGCCGACCCTATGCCCTGAGCGGGATCGTCGCTCCTGGGGAGGGCAGGGGGCGGACATTAGGATGTCCGACCGCCAATCTGCCGCTTCCTCCACACCGTGTCACCCCTGCCGACGGAATTTATGCCTCGATCACGACCGTGGGGACCGATCGACATGATTCCGTCACCTATATAGGGAACAAACCGACCTTCCATGGAGAAGTACGAGGAGTGGAAGTCTCCATCCTCGATGGACAGTATGACCTCTACGGGCACATGATCACGGTCGAATTGATTGATCGTATCCGCGGCGACGCACAGTTCAATGGTGAAGGAGCCTTGAGTCGACAAATTGCCATCGATGTTGAATCAGCGAGAGCCGCCCTCCGTCGCTATCACGACATCTGTGGAGCGTAATGAAATATTACAAGCAACTTCGCGCAACTCCATGAACAGGACGGCTTGGCCTCCTCTCGTACGTCACGTCGTTCGAACGGTTCGATCCAGAAACCTCTTTCAACCAGGACAGCATATAGTGGTCGCCATCTCGGGCGGTCCAGATTCTGTCGCATTGTTGTCGATCCTGCATCACCTCCGGTCTCGTTGGAAACTGACCCTGACGGCCATCCATTGTAACTATGGGTTGCGGGGCGCTGAATCCGAGGAGGATCAGCGGTTTGTAGAAACGCTGTGCCACAGTCTGGTAGTGCCTCTCCATGTGCGCAGGGCGGACATGGAAACTGACCGTCGAACAGCCTCTCTACAAGCCGAAGCTCGTGACATTCGATATCGTCTGATGCAGGAAATCAGAACGATGTCTGGAGCGGATCGCATTGCCGTCGGTCATACGGCAGATGATCAGGCAGAGACGGTCTTATTATGGATGCTTCGAGGGGCAGGGTTGACCGGTCTTTCCGGCATGCCCGCGGTCCGTGACGATGCGGTTGTACGGCCGTTGTACGAGACAACGCGGCGGGAGATCCTGACCTACCTGCGTACGGCAGGTGTGTCTTATCGGGAAGATTCGAGCAATGCGAAACCGCTCTATCTCAGAAACCGAATCAGACGAGAGGTCATTCCGCTCCTCACTCAACTGGTTCCATCAAGCAGCAAGGCCCTCTGCAGACTCGCCGACCTCTGTCGGGCCGATGATCACTATCTGGACCAAGAAGTGGCTGTCCGCACGGCGTCTGCTGTGAAATGGGACTCAACCGGAGCATGGACTCTTGATCGCCGGACTCTAGTCAATCTCCCACTGCCCCTACAACGGCGCTGTCTTCGACTGCTGCTTCGCCGATCTGACCCGCAACAGCGCCCCCCCAGTTTTCATAGGATCGAGCGAGTGAGACGTCTTGCCTCAAGTCCGGAGGCGGGCTGTCGCGTGGACATGAAGGTGGGGTCTATCGTCGTCACGATGCAGGCGCTCCGCTTTATTCCATTTCCGGCAGGGCGTAGGTACGATCGACAGCACTGGGATGCTGACGCGCCTCGCACCCCCATCCCAATCCCAGGAGAACTCATCTGGCCTGGAACAGGACAACGACTTCAGGTACAACTGCAGGAGTACGACCGTCGAGAACCCGTACCGGGGCAAGACCAGATCCTGGTGGATGCCGACCGAATCACTCACGCACTGACCATCCGAAGCTGGGTGCCGGGCGATCGCTTTTGTCCCCGTGGCATGGGTGGACATTCGAAGAAATTGCAGGACTTTTTTACGGATATGAAGATTCCGATGGCAAGGCGAGATCGTGTTCCTCTGGTTGTGGCTCCCGAAGGCATTCTCTGGATCGTTGGGTATCGGCAAGATGAACGCTGGGTGCCAACGTCCTTGACAACACGCTGCTTGGTTATCACGGTCACTCCACCACCTCTCACAGAAGGAACCGACTGAGATGGAACGTATGTTTGGACGTCCGATCATCACTCAGGAGCAGATGCGGAATCGGATCCGCGAGTTAGGGCGACAGATCAGCACCGACTATGCCGGGAAGGACCTGGTGCTTGTCGGTGTACTGAAGGGAGCGTATGCGTTCTTTGCCGACCTGGCTCGAGCCGTTCGAATTCCCGTGCGAATTGATTTCATCGTGGTGACGAGTTACGGGACAGGAGCCAAGACATCCGGGAAAGTGAAGTTGGTGACGGAGTTGACCGAACAGATCAAGAACAAAGACGTGCTTCTGGTTGAGGACATTGTTGATTCAGGATTGACGGTTCAATATCTCATGAAGACCTTGGCGAGGCGGAAACCGAAGAGTATCAATGTCTGTACATTGTTGAGCAAGCCGGAGCGCCGTGTCGTCGATGTGCACGTTCAATACATCGGCTTCAAAATTCCTGATCAGTATGTCATTGGATATGGCCTGGATTATCAGCAAAAGTATCGTAACCTTCCGTATCTCGCGGTGCTCGATCAATCGAGTGAGCCGGAGTTCTAGCATTTTCTTACGAGCTGTTGTCAATATGGACAAGCGTGTGTTAACATCCCATCAATTCCTAAACGCTTTCCATCCAACGTTATCGCCAAGGAGAACTGGATGAATTCCCGGGTCAAGAACCTGCTTTTCTGGGTCGTCGTCGGCTTGTTCATGATTCTCCTGTTCAACTTATTCAGTGTTCCGACGCATGCGCCGGAAGAAGAAGTGATCTTCAGCGACTTCATGTCGAAGCTCGATAAAGGTGATTTTGAAAAAGTCATCATCAAAGGCAACCACATCAGCGGCGTGTTGAAAGACAAAACTCGCATCCGCACCTATTCAGCCGACTATCCCGATTTTGTGAAGGTACTTCGGGAGAAAGAGGTGCAGATCGAGGTCAAACCACCAGACGAGAGTCCCTGGTACATCACGTTTCTGGTCACGTGGGGCCCGTTTATTCTGTTCCTCGGCCTCTGGTTTTTCCTCATGCGCCAGATGCAGATCGGGGGGAATAAGGCGCTGTCGTTTGGGAAAAGTCGGGCGAGGATGTTGACGGAAGAACGAAAGAAAGTCACATTCTCCGATGTTGCGGGCGTCGATGAGGCAAAAGAAGAGGTCCTTGAGATTATCGAGTTCCTGAAGGACCCCAGAAAGTTTCAGAAACTGGGTGGACGTATTCCGAAAGGTGTGCTGGTTGTTGGCCCCCCTGGAACAGGCAAAACTCTACTGGCCAAAGCGATCGCCGGAGAGGCGGGTGTGCCATTCTTCAGCATCAGCGGGTCCGACTTCGTTGAGATGTTCGTCGGGGTCGGAGCTTCACGCGTACGCGATCTCTTTGAGCAAGGGAAAAAACACGCACCCTGCATCATTTTCATCGATGAGATTGATGCCGTTGGTCGTCTGCGTGGCGCAGGCCTGGGCGGGGGACATGACGAGCGGGAACAAACGCTCAATCAATTGCTCGTTGAAATGGACGGATTTGATACGACCGAAGGAGTGATTTTGGTCGCGGCCACCAATCGTCCTGACGTGCTCGATCCTGCCTTACTACGACCGGGACGCTTCGATCGCCAGGTCGTCGTCAATAGACCGGATCTCAAAGGTCGTTCTGAAATCCTGAAAGTTCACACGAAAAAGGTTCCCATCTCAGGAAATGTCGAGTTGGAAAAGATTGCTCGGGGAACCCCTGGGTTTTCCGGTGCTGACCTTGAGAACCTTGTAAACGAGGCCGCGCTGTGGGCCGCCCGTCAAAACAAGAAGGAAGTCGAAAACATCGACTTTGAGATGGCCAAAGACAAGGTCATGATGGGTGCGGAACGGAAGAGCATGATTCTGACCGACGAGGAGAAACGTATCACGGCCTATCATGAAGCGGGCCACGCCTTGATGGCTAAACTTCTCCCTGGTACGGATCCGGTTCATAAAGTCACGATTATCCCGAGAGGCCGTGCACTTGGTGTGACGATGCAACTACCGACCGACGACCGTCATAACTATTCAAAGGAATTTCTCTATAACACCTTGGCGATTCTCATGGGTGGGCGAGTGGCCGAGGAACTGGTCTTTCAGCATGTCACGACCGGAGCAGGTAACGATCTGGAACGTGCCACCGACCTGGCACGTAAAATGGTCTGCGAATGGGGCATGAGCGAAAAGTTAGGGCCGTTGACCTTTGGGCAGAAGGAAGACTCCGTATTTCTTGGCCGGGACTTCGCGACGAAGCGGGATGTCAGCGATCAAGTGGCTCTCGAAATCGATCTCGAGATCAAACGTTTCGTTACGGAAAACTATGAACGCGCGCGTCGTGTCCTGACCGAACAAATGACAAGTCTCAAGGCCTTGGCGGAGGCCCTGCTTGAAAAAGAAGTATTGGACGCCCCAGAAATCGACCAGATTTTGTTGCAGTCTTCCTCCCAAACTGTTCCTGCCTAATCTATTCACATCACGGCTCCCTTGTTCGGGGAGCCGTGATGGTACTGTCCAATACATGCGCGCTGAGCCTTTGCCTCGCTGGACATGGCTCCCGTTCGCTGGACTCTCCGGCGTTTTGTTCACACCTGATAATGGTCTCATTGCAACAGATGTCCACACAAGCGGCTCCCTCGGAACAATGGTTTTTGGCTAAAGGCCGCAAGATTGAGTGCCGGACTCGCCCTCTCATCATGGGCGTCGTCAACGTCACGGCAGATTCGTTTTACGATGGTGGGCGCTATCTCAAACCTGAACGAGCCATTGCACACGCAATGGACCTTGTTGCACAGGGTGCTGATTTGATCGATATCGGCGGGGAATCGACCAGGCCTGGCTCACATGTCGTCAGCGAGCAGGACGAGCTGAACCGTGTACTTCCCGTCGTTGAAGAACTGGCCCGCCGGATCTCCGTTCCGATTTCCATCGATACCACAAAGTCACGCCTCGCTCAATGCGCTCTGGATCATGGAGCCTCGATCATTAATGATGTGAGTGCGATGAGACAGGATCCGGCCATGGCTTCCGTGATTGCAGGCTCAGGCGCCGCCGTCGTCCTTATGCATATGCAAGGAACGCCTCAAACCATGCAACTCGCACCGAGCTATGCAGATGTACGCAGCGAGGTCGTGCTGTTTCTTGAAGAGCGTATTCAACATGCCCTGAGTGCGGGGATTGCGCGAACAAACATCGTGCTTGATCCAGGATTTGGTTTTGGTAAGCTGGTGTTCCATAATCTGGAACTTCTTCGAGGGTTGTCCTCGTTGTTGACCCTGAATCGTCCGTTGCTGGTTGGGCTGTCACGGAAGGCGTTTATCGGAACGATCCTCGATAAATCGGTCGAACATCGCGAATGGGGGACGGCAGCCGCCGTCGCATTGGCTGTGGACCGAGGCGCTCGGATTATTCGTGTTCATGATGTGGCGATGATGGTGGATGTCGTGAAGATGGCTTCGGCAGCAAGCCGCGCTTGGCCATCGCAGAGAGAGGAAGAATGATGCGTAGATTATTCGGAACGGACGGTGTGCGCGGAGTCGCCAACCTTGATCCGATGACGAGTGAGACAGCCATGCAGCTGGGGCGAGCCGCCGCGCATATTTTCATGCGACGAGCGGGACGTCACCAGATCGTCATCGGCAAAGACACGAGAATTTCCGGCTATATGCTCGAATCCGCCCTGACCGCAGGAATCTGCTCCATGGGGGTCGATGTCCTCTTGGTCGGGCCGATGCCGACACCGGCCATTGCCTTTTTGACCAGGAGTCTACGTGCCGATGCGGGCGTCGTCATCTCGGCGTCGCATAACCCCTACCAGGATAACGGTATCAAATTTTTCTCGGGCGATGGCTTCAAACTTCCCGATGAAGTCGAATCCCGTATCGAAGAGCTCATTGTATCCGATGAAATCAATCACCTGAGACCGACTGCAGACCTGATTGGAAAGGCCTATCGAATCGACGATGCTGACGGACGATACATTGAATTTGCCAAGCGGTCACTGCCGAAAGATTTGGATTTCCAGGGGATCAAGCTTGTCGTGGACTGTGCCAACGGTGCAGGGTACAAAGTGGCTCCGACCGTCTTGAGAGAATTGGGCGCCACCGTGGAGGTGATCGGGAACAAACCGAACGGCATGAATATCAATCAGGGATGCGGTGCCGTCCATCCCGAACTCTTGCAAGAGACCGTCCGTCTGCATAAGGCCGATCTGGGAATCGCGCTGGACGGAGATGCCGACCGGGCCATTTTTGTTTGCGAGCAGGGAACGGTCGTCGATGGGGACCATGTGATGGCGGCGCTCGGCCTCGATCTTCACCACCAGGGTCTTCTCGCCAACCGCACGTTGGTCGGTACGGTCATGAGTAATTTTGGCCTGGAGTTGTCGATGGCCAAGGCCGGCATCACACTGATCCGCACGCCGGTCGGAGATCGATACCTGCTCGAACGGATGTTGGCGGAGGGATATAACTTCGGCGGAGAACAGTCCGGGCATTTCATCTTTCTCGACCACAACACGACCGGAGATGGGCTGATCTCGGCCCTGCAAATCTTGTCGTTGATGAAGCGCAGCAAGAAGCCATTGTCCGAACTTGCCAAAGCAATGACCGCAGTGCCGCAAATTCTGGTCAATATCAAGGTCAAACAGAAGCCGGTCTTGGAGTCGATTCCTGAGATTGACCGGGCGATTCAAGAAAACAACCGTCGTCTCAATGGAAGCGGTCGTGTGCTCATCCGGTACTCCGGAACCGAACCGTTGTTACGAATCATGGTCGAAGGCGAGCACGCGTCGGTCGTCAAAGACGTCGCCGACGAGCTTGCCCGAGTGGTGCAAGCCCATATCGGCTGAGCGTTTCTCCTGTGCATGAGGAACGCTCATGCTGCCATCCCTTGCCGTTGCCTTTCTCATCGGACTTGTGTGCGGAGCACAGGTTCAGTTCTTCCCTCTCTCTGTCCTAACTGTTCTTGTTGTAATGGCCGTTGGTTTGTCGCTGGTCGAGCGAAATGGCTATCTCACGACACCATCAGCACTCGTTCTCTACCTCTGTGTGTGTTGGGCTTATCTACTGGTCCACGAGCACCGCGCCACCATCCCACCGCCCAGCACCAGTGGTCCACACGGTTGAGCAGACCGCTTTGACCGGCCGTGTCATTGTCCCGGTCCAACATGGCGCCGGGCGCCAAACGATCATTCTTCGGACGGATGATGGAAACACACGCCTACGCTTGGTATGGCGCAATCCAGGACTCACCTTGCATCAAGGCGATCTGGTGGCCGTCCACGGCCGCTATCACCCTCCACGAGGAGGATTGAATCCAGGTGGATTCGACTATGCTGGCTATCTTGAGCATCAAGGAATCGATCTTGTCGGGACCATCGTTGGAGCTCAGGCAGTCACCCTGTTGGAATCCGGAGCCTTGAGTCTTCGATGGCGTGGGTGGAATCAGATCGATCATTGGCGAACCAGCATCCGGGACGCTGCGATTCGTAGCGTGCATCAACCGGCACTGGGAGTTGTACTCGGCATGATCATCGGGGAACGAGGCTATCTTGAGCAAGAACTGCAAGATTGGTTTATGGCCACTGGCACAGTTCACTTGCTGTCGATCTCCGGATCGCATCTCGGTCTGGTCGCAGCAGTCGTCTATTGGGTCGTGAGAGGCTTGATCGTACGGATGCCGACCTTGTTCATATTGACCATCACCACAAGGCTGACCATTTCACAGCTTGCGATTCTATTCACCTGGCCCGCGGTCGCACTGTACACCCTCCTTGCTGGGGCCGAATTGGCGACCGTGCGATCACTCGTCATGATCACGATGGCGATGGTGGCCGTCTGGTTGGGACACGACCGGCATCTGAACCATACCATGGCGGTCGCTGTGCTTCTGATTGTGTGCCATGATCCCCGTGCCATCTTCGACATTTCCTTTCAGCTGTCGTTTCTCTCCGTCTTCGTCATGATCCAGATGATCGGATTCGTCGACTCATGGAACAAGGATCCCACCAAGAATGCCCAGGGATGGATGTCCCGCGCCAGCCTCTCTGGAGCCAAGGCACTGTCATTCAGTGCGGTCCTCACCGTGACCACGTTCCCCTTGGTCGCATTCTATTTCAATCAGGTGCCATGGTTGGGCGTACTCACAAATCTTGGCGCCATCCCGTTCACCGGCTTCATTCTCGTTCCATTTGGGCTTGGTATGGCGATCTGGACCATGATGACCGGTGCCGAGGTACTGGCCTGGGGACCTGGATTAGAATATGTCTTTACGTGGCTGGTCACTGGTGTTCGTTGGTGTGCAACAATTCCAGGCGCCCAATGGGCTGTCGCCGCGCCGTCAATTCCAGCCATGATGCTGTTCTACGCCGGAGCCGTTGTCGCAAGTCTGCCGGTCCTTTCAAAACGATGGCGACTGGCAGGAACCGGATTGGCACTCGCACTAATGGTGTGGTGGCTGGTGCCTCCAAGTCATCGAGGCGACGGCGATCACTGGCGTGTCACCTTCCTTGATGTGGGCCAGGGAGACAGTGCCCTTGTTGAACTCCCTGATGGACAAACGGTCTTAATCGACGGCGGAGCACGTCATGACCGATTCGATATGGGACGAAGTGTAGTTGCGCCGTTTCTCTGGAACAGGGGCATTTCGCATATTAACTACGTGATCGGCACGCATCAGCAGATGGACCATGTCGGCGGGTTGATCTGGATCATCCAACATCTGTCCGTAGGACAATTCTTGGACCAAGGGGTAGAGCGAGAGGAGCAATTCGTCACAGATCTGACCTCAGCCCTTCACTCACATGGCATTCTGAAACAATCCGCCATCCAAGGGCAAGAGGTCTTAGGTTCCGGTCCATGCCATCTCGGGATTCTCAACCCACAGCAAGATGGGACACCGACTGATCTCAAGTCTTTTCACACCGGGACAGAGCTGAACAACCGTTCGATCGTGTCTCGATTGGACTGTGGCGCCCATTCCGTTCTCTTCGCCGCGGATATTGAGACCGGCGGACTACAGCGGCTGCCGGAGATTGGATACCAGCCTGTCACAGTCCTGAAGGTGCCGCACCACGGAGCACGGAGTTCGTTGGACCAAGACTGGCTTCGGCGGATTCATCCTCAATATGCCATTATTTCTGTCGGCTCGACCAACCCCTATGGACATCCCGCTCCAGCCGTGCTCGAGACGTATCACAATCAGGGGATTAGGGTCTATCGTACGGATCGTGATGGAGCGGTCTGGGTGCAAGGCCGGCTATCCAGTACCGAGCTTACGGTGACCAGTATGCGCGAACTCGTGATCCAACCCGTCGATGTGTTCACCTGTCGCTGGCGCTGTGAATACCACAACTGGCACCGACTAGTCCTGGCGAGTTCTTCACGTTATAGATGAAACATGAAAATGACCACGCAGAAGCAGCAGGAGTCTCACGATC
>JAMXAU010000033.1 GCA_024281365.1 Nitrospira sp. | reverse complement strand
CTCATAGGTGAGTCCGGATTGGTGACCGGCTGGATTAGCTGTGACTGTGGAGGCGTGAGACGGAGCGGCTCCGGCCAGACAGAGTCCCACCGTGGCGGCGATCAAGCCCATGGAGCGCGTTCGCGTGGGTAAGGGTTTCATACAGACACTCCTTTGGTTAGGGAAAAGAGCATGCCTTCAACAAATTGAACGCCCCTTTACTACCGAGAGTTTGTACCAGAGCAGTAGGGCAGGATCTACTGATGGACCCGTGTCCCTGCTACAGATGTGACGGAAAATTTCATAGGGATCGTTATGGAGTCTCTCGGATAGAGGAGGAAACAACTTGGACGCTGAGGGTGTCACGATCGCGCTGGTGCACCGGGAGCCGAGGAGGGCGTGGGAGCCACATGTTCGAGCATGTACATCAAAGCACAGAGGGGAGAGCATTCAGGATGGGCCTGCACGCTCTCCCCTCGCCTGGCGGGTGTAGTCCGTCGTCGATAAAGGTACGACTACCCTTTCTGTACCAGGCTTAGGCCGAGAACTTGCGTCTGGCCAGCCCGACGAGGCCGATGAGGCCACTGCCGAACAAGTAGACCGCCGCAGGGACCGGTACGGGGGCCACCTGTCCGGGGCTCACCGCCCAGCCGAAGTAGGGGAAAAGGCTGCCCTGACTCGTCTTGGGACCGGCGCCCTGGGCACCGTTCGCAGTTGCGAAGATCCAGGCGAAGGTTGCACCCTCCGTATACTCCGCACCGGCCTCCGTACCGGACCAGTAGCCATTATTCTCCAAATTCGCAAACGGCCCGGCGTTGGTCACGCCGAATCCCGACTGAGTGGCGCCTACTGTGTTGAACTGGCCCAAGTTGCCCAGCTCGTGATAAAACAGATGTGCCAGTTCGCTGGCCGTCCCGTTGACGGCTGCGCTGTTGAATCCTCGATCGGTTGAGCCATCAAACGACACCGTGGGGTTGAGCGTGCTCCCATTGACCGGGCTTATGATCGGCAAACGCCAATCGGTCTCGCCCGCATAGCTGATGCTGTTCAGGTAATTCACCCAGGCTTTGGCACCCCACCAGTTCATGGTGCCCGCACTGGAGTTGAAGTCGGCGGCTACCATGATGTGTGTACCTAAACCGTCTACTACACTCGGTGTGACGTTAATGATGGACGTGACGAGGTTGGGATCGGCGGCGGCTTGGGTCCTGAAGAGGTTGGCATCCTGCGTCCAGGCGACATTGAGGTCGGTATCGTTTACAACCAGGCCGTTGCCTGCAGGGACGATGAGCGCAGCGTGAGCAGCTGTTGCACTCACGAACACCGCTGCCGCGAACGACAGAGATATTTTTGGACTAAGGCTCAGCCATAGCTTGTGAAGCATGGAAAGGACTCCTTCATTTGCGAACCTGGTTGTACGAGGTAAGGTCAGGGGAGCGGCGCTTTTCAGCGCCGCTCCCCTGTTGTGGGCTAGGCTAGGCCGACATTTTCCGCCGTGCCAACCCAACGAGCCCAGCCAGTCCGCTACCGAAGAGCCAGACTGCAGCAGGGACTGGGACTGTTGAAAGCGTGGCCTGATAGGCAACTGAACTACCGGGAGTCCCGGCAGGAGGATTGCCGCCGAAGACGATGGAATACAGACCGGGAGCAAGTGAGAAGGTCTTGGTGATCGAGGAGTCCGTACCGGCCGCTGAGGCGTTGCCGATATAGTTCAACGAGCTGGAGTCGTACGTGGGGTCTGCCGTACTCCAGTCAAAATTTCCGGCGTTGTTATAGACATGCCACCCACCGTTTCCGCCATTGTCGGTTTGTTGCTGGCCTGCATAGAGCGAAAACGCGGGAACCAACGAGCTGCCGTTCGCCGCCAGCGTGATCGTGAGATCCGCGGCTTCCGTCAGCGTCAGAGCCGTCCACCTGGATGTGTGCGTCCAACCCGTGCCGATGGGGTCACCGGCATTGATCGGATCGTTCCAACTCAGCGACCCAAGATTGCCAGCAATGGCAGGAGTGGAGCCAGCCGTGCTGTCAAAGCCGCTCATGTTGACGGTCCAGTTGTAGGCGATGCCGCGAGCGGCGGGATCCCCAGTGTCCCCGGTGGTGACGGTCGAGGCGTGCGACGGAGCAGCTCCGGTCAGCCACAGTCCCACTGCAGCGGCGATCAAGCCTATAGATCGCTTTCTGGATACAACGTGATTCATACAAGCACTCCTTGGTTATGAGGTTTGTGAAAAGAAAACAGCTTGTGAGAGCCGGCCCTCATACAATTGAAAATACCAAGGATGGATGGGCAGAGCTACCAACCAAACCGCACGCGTGCTACAGATGTGACGGAAAATGCTCGAATCGCACTGGATCGTAGCGGTGCTCACTGCACGGAACGGAGAGCCATTCTAGCTGACACGAACGACTCTCCGCTGTGTCCAATCCTATGCCGAGAACTTGCATCTCGCCAGTCCGGCGAGACCGATCAGACCACTACCGAACAAATAGACGGCGGCCGGCACCGGGACCGGGGAGACTGTGATGGTATTCCCATCGAGCGAAAAATGGAGCGTGTCGGAGCGAAATGCGATGCGGTAGTCCGCATGGTCGGTAATTCCTCCGACGAATCCGGTCGGCGGGCTGAAGTTGTCGGCGGTGTTGATGCCGCCTGCGGCCTCAGCCGGATCCAGCCGAAAATCCGCCATCAGGAAGCGATAGGTGCCGGGTGCGGCGGTCACGCTGTAAGCCGGATCGCGTCGGAAGTGGATAGACCCGTCCGTTGCGCCTTCGGATTGGGTCAGACTCGTCAGCGTCACGGGGCTCGTCAAGGCCGTGAGGCCGTTCTGGTAGACGGGGGTATTGTTGTTGATATCGTCGCCGCGCACCAAGGCGTCAGCCGCGACCAGGGGGAGGCCGGTGTTCTGGTAAAAGTAGGTATCGGCATCCAGCCAGGTGAGTTCTCCGTCGCCGTTGAGATCAGCCGTAATATATCCGGCTGTGGCCACATTGCTCTGGGAGGCTTCATAGGCGAGCACATCGACGATAAAATTTCCGCCTGTTGGGATATTGATGTTCCAGGTATCGAAGGTGGTGCCGCTTGTTTGCTTGAAGATCGTCCCGTCCACCACCAGCGTATTCGCCTGTGCGGGACCGATGGCGGCGACCGACATCAAGAACCCGAAAAACATCCACACGATTGTTCGCTTGTTCATGATCAACATCCTCTTCGCTCCTCGGGAGAAAGTTGGTCGTCCCCCGTCGCCTCACGGCAACGGGGGACGAGGGTTGTACGTAGACGAAGACGCTGCATGGGTCAGCAGCAGTGCTGCGAGGTTAGGCCTTCATGCGGCGACGTGCGAGTCCGGCAAGGCCGATCAGACCACTACCGAACAAGTAGACAGCAGCGGGCACGGGCACCGGCGACGTCGTGAGTGTGGCGTGGTATCCAACCTGGGCGCCAGGAGTCCCCGGCGGAGGATTGCCGCCAAAGACCAGGGTGTAGTCTCCGGCTCCGAGCGAGAAGACCCTGGTAATCGAGGATAAACCGCCAAGGTTTGCCTCGTTGCCGATATAGTTCAAGGCGGGAGCCCAGTCAAAGTTTCCCGCATTGTTATAGACATGCCAGTCACTGCCGGTTTGTTGGTGGCCTGAATAGAGTGAGAAGGCGGGAACCAGCGCCCCCACCGTCGTTGCTGCCAGCGTCACGGAGAGGTTGGCGGTCTCCGTCAGAGTCAAGGCCGTCCAGTTGGACGTATGCGTCCATCCTGTCCCGATCGGATCGTTGGCATTGATCGGATCATTCCAGCTGAGCGATCCAACAGAGCCCGTATAGGCCGGGGTGGAGCCCGCTGTGGTATCGTTGCCATTCATGGAGATCGTCCATTGATAGCCGATGCCGCCGGGGACGAGGTCCCCACCGATTACCGAGGCGGCCATGGTCGATACCGGTCCACTGAGGCACAGCACTGTGGCTGCGATGGTTAGATAGTAAGGTCGCTTTCTCATGATGAGAGACTTCATACAGTCACTCCTTGGTTAGAGGTGATGGTAAAATTTAAAAAAACCGTATGAGAGCCGGCCCTCTTAGAAGTACGAGTATCAAAGTAGGATGCGGTGAGCTACCGACAAAACCACGCGGTTGCTACAGCTGTGACACAAAGTTTGGGAAGCGGAGAAGGAAGCCTGGAAGGAGGAAAGAAGGCGTCAAAGAACCGGAAACTCCTGCGAGCCGACTTAGAGCACCGATTAAGGGTTGGTGGGCTGCACCGTGCGAGCAGATTGGCGGGTAACATTTCAGTCTACTCAAGGCCGTGCCTGCGATGTGGATGTAGAGGACTACCATTGAGAGGTCACACATGATGATGAATGATCCTGTTCACCCGGGAAAATTGATTGAAGCGAATCTGGAGGAGTTGGAACTGAGCGTGGCGGAAGCCGCCGCCGCGATGAAGGTCACGCGTCAGCAGTTGTGTAACGTTCTGCGTGGAAAGAGGGCTGTCTCGTCGGATATAGCCTTGCGGCTTGAAAACGCTTTCGGTGGCGGCGCGACCGATGTGACTGGCAATGCAGTCAGCTTATGACCACGCGCAGGCGCGAAAAGCGCAGCGAAAATGACGATCCACCGACTTGCTGAACGCCGGACCGGGTGTGTCTGTCTTAGCCCGCATGATTCATGACGGTACGTCGCCTTTCGACACGCTTAGGGTCCTGAGCAGAGTCGAGCCTTCGACTCCGCTCACGCTCGGCCCCGAGCGAGGCCGAAGGGTCAAAGGACGAGATACGAGCGACGAAGAATGTAGCAACCTATCGGCGGTTGCAATACAAGCATTCATGAATAATGGAGGTCAGTGTGGTCCGAAGACGCCTTCCAGGAACCCCGGCAACGGCGGACCGCCGGCCGCGCCGGTCATCGGAATTTCCAGCAGATCGTCCTTCGCGAAGCCTTGCTTGCCACGCTCGACTTGACGGTGATCACCCGGATGACCATTGGGCACGAACAGTTGCGGGTGGTCGAACGGCGCCGCGGCAATCCGTACCCGTTCATCCGTGAGGGCTTCAAGCCAGGCCACCACGGCATCCGCCTCGTCGGACGTCATGTTCGCAACTCCAAGCGGCTCGATCGGGGTGCCGTCTCGTTGCGTGATCGGCGCGACATTGCCTCCGCGGCTGTAAAACAGCACGGCTTCGCGTAGCGAATGGGTATCTCCGTTGTGAAAGTAGGGTGCGGTCAGCGCCACGTTGCGCAGCGAGGGCACCTTGAACGCCCCTTCGAGACCGAACCCCTTGCTGACTGCCGCCCCGTCGAAGCTGGCCGGTGGCCCGTTTGGGAAGAGACGCTTGCTGTGCGACAAGGGGCCGAAGGCATCGCTCGCACCCACGCCTAAGTCGTCATCAGTGGGGCGCACCCCTATATTATTAAAGCCTTTGTCGATGATGTTGCCGTCACGGTTCCGCACCGGGCCGTTGGCGGCCAGGTTGATGCGCCGGACCGACGCGTCGGTGAGTTCGGCGCTTTCGTGGCAGTTACTGCAACGGAGATTATTGGGGCCACGCGTCCGGTCGTTGAACAGGTGCGCGCCGAAGAGCGCAAAGCGCGTGATGTGACCGGGATTGGTATTGGTCCAGGGATTGAGTGCCGCATCGGAGGCACTCGGATGCTCTCGGCGGAAGCGGTCCCAGGGGGTATCATCGGACACGAGTGTGGCTTCATAGAGCTGGACGGACAAACCGAAGAAGAGCGCAAAATTATATTCAAGGAGAGTAAACTCCTCGGTATTCCGATTGCGATCGCGTTGGTCGACGATCGAGATCGTTCCGTCCTCGGCCACTTGGACGAATTTCTCGCTCTGCCAGTACTTCTCATGGAACGCTGTCCGAATCATGTGGTTGTAGGAGTTCATCCGAAGGCCACGTTGCGGATACCGGCTGAGCGGGCCCAAGATGCTGTCTGATGGATCGACCAGTTGCTGCTGAAGCGGGCGAGAGCCGTGAACGCGTCTGCCGAGTTGTCGGCTGCGTTTGCCCTTGCGCAGATCGCGCGCGATGTCCTGCGCGGTGCGGCCAGGCTCAGCCATCTCGATCTCGCTCACGATCGGACCAACTGCCTGCGACGCAAGACTGGAGTTCACCAGCGCCACTTGAACTTCAACTAAGCTGCCGCCTACCGACGCCATCACGCGAGCTTCGGGATCCCGAGCACCGAGTGGATTCACACCGTTGAAGAGATTCTCCCCGCGGCCGTCCCAGAATTGGCGGTGATAAAATACCGCGTTGATGACAGAAGGAGTATTCCTCGGTTCAACTCGACGAGTTTTGAGTCGGCCGACTTGGTATCCCAACGGGTCTGGGCCTTGGTCCAGAAACGGGACGCCTTGGGAACTCACGACATCATTACTATCGGAGCCTTGGTCGAGCGCGCCTCGCTGTCCGGCAATGGCAAGACGGGTGAGAGGAAAATCAGAGCCGGTTAGTTGGTAGTTCGGCCCGCCCGTCTTGAAATTTAGATCTTGTTGCGGCACATGTTTGAGGCCAGGGGAGAGTTGGTTCTTCGAGCGTGGGTCCGCGCCCGCGCGAAAGTGGCAACTGGCACAGGCCTGCACGCCGTCGCTCCCGATCTGCATATCCCAGAAGAAGGCCTTGCCCAAGGCGATCGCCATTTGCTTATCCTTCACGTACTCCGCCAGATCCTGGTCGCTGGGACCAGGGACCGGCACGCTGCGCAGATCGCCGGGCAGATTGGTTAAGTCACTGGTCGCTGGTGGATTGAGTACACGCGGAATCGTGCCGTCACCGGTCAATGCGTACAGGGTGGATGAACACAGAATCGACACGATGCCAAGACCGATTGATAGCCGTCTGCCTGTCATAATTCCTCCAGCGTTGCCGGCCTCCTGAAAAGGTACGTAAAGGGGCTTGGTACCATCGGCTCCAAGCCTCGTCTCGTGAGTGCGTGATAGGGCCTACTGTTTCATCCCGCTCGCGGTTCCGAGCGCACCGAACGTGTTTTCCCAGCGGCCGACGAAGGATTTCTTGTTCCGGTGCAATTGGAGCTCGAACGTGGACTTGAACGGAAGCGGCGTGAAATCCATCGTCACCTGTGCGGAGCAATCTTCCTTCACGGTTGCCTCGCCGGTAAATTTCAGGCCGGTGAGTCGGTTGCCTTGGGGGTCTGTCAACGAAAAGTCGCAGGTGCCTTCGGTCCTTCCATTCTCAATTGAAAACTTGCACACTCCGGTGTGCGGATTCTTCAAGACTTCGTTTTGATACGACACCCAGTTTCCTCGGAGGTCCCGTTTCTGGCAACGGCCTTCTTCTTCGAAGAACGCCTGGGCCTGGCTGCAGAGGATGAGCGATACAACGGCGGTGGAGAACAAGAGACGCTTCATACCAACAACTCCTTTGACAATGTGCCTCAAGGGTGATTCCTGAAGGACAAGAGAAATGGTAGCAGGGGCGAGAATTGGGACACCAGACGCGACTGCTACAGGTGCACCAGATGTGATGGAAAATGGCTTGGGCCGTTCGAATCCCCTCTTGAATTTCATGTTTCAGGTTCCAAGTTCCATGTTCAACATTTCATGAGCAGTTTCAGGCTCCTAAGTTTTCAAACAACCTGAAACTCGAAACCTGAAACGTGAAGCTGTTTCTGAAATGCCGCTTGTGAAAGGTGATACGGCCAAAGCCTGTGAAGCGTATCTCGTGACGTGTAGTCGTTCCGGATTCGGATGCTTCAGGTGCGACGCTTCACGAACGACGAACGTGTCCAGTGGCGTATCGGCGGTCATGAATAATGTGGGCTAGGGCGAGACAGCGTCGTGATAGGCTCTTGACGATCTGCCTAGTATGACGTATCGTCATACTAGGAGGTGCTCTATGCCACGCGCAAAAGTTGCAGTTTCTCTCGACGAGTCCACAGTCGAACGTCTTGACAGACTAGTCAAGGAAGCGGCCTTCCCGAGCCGGAGTCAGGCGATTCAAGAAGCGGTAGACGAAAAACTCTCGCGCTTGGAACGAAATCGTTTGGCAAGAGAGTGCGCCAAACTTGATCCTGAATTCGAGAAGTCGATGGCTGAAGAAGGATTATCCGAGGATGTGACCGAATGGCCCGCATACTGAGGGGAGAAATTCGGTGGGCCAATCTCAATCCGGTCCAACGCAATGAACAAGCCGGGCGGCGTCCCGTGCTGGTTCTTAGTCATGATGTATTCAACGAACGGTCGGGCACCGTCATTGCCGTAGCGCTTACCTGTAAACCTCAACGAGCGAGCTTCCCGCTGACGCTGGAGCTTCATTCCAAAGGCCTGCCGAAGAAATCCTGGGTAAAGGTGAGCCAAATTCGAACGTTAGCCGTGGAACGGATTGGCTCGCGGTTGGGCACAGTCGGGGCTGAAGAACTGACTCAGGTTGTCGAGGGGCTCAACGAAATCATCAGCGACTAGCTCCCATTGGTTTACGCCGAAACCTACCGGACAGCGTATATTGTGAAGCGTCGTTCGTGAAGCGAATCGACGAAGAGTCTCAAGTCTCATGTTTCGAGTTTCAAGTTATCCGAACACGTGAAACCTTAACCTTGAAACCTGGAACCTGATACTGCCTCTGAATGTCGTGCGTGAAGGGTGCCGTGTATTTCGTTCCGGATTCGGACGTTTCACGCCTCACGGCATGCGCCTCTATCTCCAGACCGGCCATTCCCATTCCGGATCCTTGAATACTGGTTGACGCGGCGGTATCTCTCGCCGACGGACTCGGTGCGGTCTGGGGCGACTTCGGTTCTGCATAATCACCGGGTCGATCAGCTCACCGCAGGTCACGCAACGCCAGGCGCGAATGTCGTCGAGTGATGCACCTTGAATGAGATCCAGTGGATCAAGGGGATCGATCGGGTGCATGATGCCTTGACAGCGTCGACAGATCACGCGATCCATGTTGTGGCCTCCTGATGAGTCGTGCGCGGGTGCATACGATGGTCGAGAGCTCGGCCGGCGGAATGTTTCGGCTCTGTGCTCGGAGAATGTGGTGAAGCGGTCGCCGCGTTGAGTTCTGAGCGGAGCAATCGGCCTATGTAGCTGAACTCGAGGGGTTTAATGGGAAGGTGAAGGTGACGAAGGGAGCCACTGTTCGGGATGTCCGTCTGGTCTCCGTTGGACTGGGCACCCATTGTGACGACCGGCGCATGAGGCGAAGTGGTCTTGATCGTCCGGAACAATCTCCGCAGACTGAGGGTGGCAACCGGCTCGGAGAAATTGAATCCGATGAAAACCGCGTGGGGTCGAAGGTCGCGACATTCCTCGATGGCCGTCTCCATTGATCGGACGAGCACGGCCTGATAGCCGTGCGCCGCGAGCCAATCAGCGAGTTTGATGCCATACTCCAAATCATGGTCTACGATCAGGACACAGGCTCGTTTCTTGTTCGGCAGAGTCTCCATCGGCGGTTCTCCTTTGATGCTCGCAAGCCGGACGAGGCCGACTTGCGAGTGATTCGTCATGGTAAGCATAGTTGGGTCTGTGACGAGAGGTATCAAACCACAGGACGGATGTGATGGACTACCGTCTGGCGCTGATCACTGCACCAGATTTGATGAAAAACTTCTCATGTCCCGGGTGAAATCAGGGAGGTGTATATGTATGTACGGATAGGAACTCGGCTGTTGTGTCAATCGAGATCACACCCTGCATGCAGTATGACTTCACGGGAGGTTAATTGCGCGGTTCCTTGCCGCCGAGCCAAGCCCATTAGTGTTACTACCCCGCTCCCGAAGAGCCAGGCGGCGGCGGGGAGAGGCACCGCTGCAACCTCCATACGCCAGGCCAGCGCGTAGTCCTGCGAGAAGTTGCCGGTCTCACCCGCCGTGACCCGCAGTTCATACCGACGGCCTGCCAAGAGTCTCATGTAGAGATTCTGTGTATTGTCGAGCGCACTGGACGATTCGCCAAGTAGACTCCCCGCCGTGATATCGAAGAGCGAGAGGTTCAATCGGTGGCGCGACGTGGTGAGAGCACTGTCGTTTGACACGCCGACGTTCCAGGCGAGGGAGGAAAACAGTGTGACATCGGTTGCCGTACTGAAAAAATAGGACGCGGTGGGTGGACTGCCGTTCAGCCCGCCGAAGGCCTCAGCGTAATCGAATCCGAAGCGGTCGATATCGCTGCCTCCCTCTTGCAGGCTCGGCTGCTCGCCCCCGGCAAGGATGTGGTAGCTGTTCAGAATGTTCACCTGTCCCGCTCCATAACGGTCGTCCAATCCGTTCGCCGTCTCATGCCCGGCGCTGTGATAGTCGGTGATATTGTCGGTCGTCCCGCGGTTGGCGGTGTCCCGGTCTGCACCAGCCATCAATGTGGCCTTGATGGTTTCCGACCGCTCGGCGTTATAGATGGTCCCGACTCCGGAGATGGTGGTGGAGCCGTCGGAGAGAGATGGACCGGCTTCATGACCGGTCTGCACCAAGAGAGCGGCGGCGGCCGAAACCACCGGCGTCGCGTTGCTCGTCGTCGATTCCGGTGCGACGAGATGCGGGGCCGTGCGGACGGTCCCGTAGAAACTATCACCGGAGACCGAGACGGTGTTCCGCTGATGTCCGCCATCGGTGCGACCGACGGAGATCACATTGTAGCCGCTGCCCAGCAAGGGGCTGTCGGCAGAAGCGTTGGCCAGACCGACGATTTGAATGGACTCGTTCCTGTGGACCTGGCGATCGACCAGACGTAGTATTTGCCCGGTGGCCGTCAGCGTGTCACCTGCCCCGACCCAGCTGTGGTTGGTGATGCGGGTTGGCGCGGTCGTGGTTGTGCCGGATGGGCTTGATAGGCCATTGAACCAGCTGGTGGCATCATATCCGGCAATCTGGCTGATGCCAGGGGCGATGGAACTCGTATTTCCATAGAACAATCGACCGACGACAGTCGCATGGCTTGAAAAGCTGCCTGAGGGATTGCCGTTGATCGCGCTGATGGCTTTTCCTGAAAACTCAGCATCGCTCGGGTTCGGCATGAAGATAGGAGCCGCACCGCCGCTCGTGTCATTGATGGGGGCCTCGACCTGCGCGGCGTGTACACCGGCTCCGGTCGGTGTCCCGGCGCCCAGCTCGGCTTGGAGGGCGCTGTACCCCACGTCGGTGAAATCGGCGGCGAACGTGATGGAGGAGGTACTGAGCCACAATCCTGCAGCCAGTGCAAACACTATGAATACGCCTACCCATTCACCATGGATTCGCGGTTCATCACAACTGCTTCCTCGATCCCATCGGTGGGATGTGAACGGATTATCTTGCTTTAGGCGCACGGGTGACCTCCTCTGCGATGACTGCTGTGGGACGATGGCTCATGTCGTCAGTCGGCAAGAGACTGGCTGCTCCCTGTTGAGCCGAACGGCGTAGAGACGACGGACCTTGTATGATGGTACCGATTACGTAGGCTCAACCTAGGGATTGATTGAGGCGCTGTCTAGCAATGGATGCCGATCGCTGCAACAGGTGTGACGGATATGTATCGCTACCACTTGGGCAGACAGTTCTCATGCGCAATCAGTCTGCGAAACGGTGCGTGGTTGATGCCAGGGAACGCTCAGGCGGCTCCCCTAAAGAGGCTGTAATCGAAGCCGTAGGCTAAATCAGTTTCGTCACATCTGTAGCATCCGGAGCGGACGACTATGGCAAGTCGGGGAGATACAGGCGTATGTTACAGCTATCGAAGAAGCTGCTCGTTGGTTGTGATGTGTCGTGCGGGAGACGATTCGGTCGTACATGCAAATGATTGAAGCGATTCGTTCCATCGGGTTGGCCCTTCTCTTCCTCAGCCTCGCGCCGGTCGCCGGTCGTCGGTATCGTGGCGGCGTTTACCCATGATGGGCGTTACGACGAGCTGCGCGACGATTGGTAGTCTGACGGTCGTCTGATGCGTCGCTGGGACGAGATTTTCGTGAAGTGTGAAGCGTGAAACGTCCGAATCCGGAACGAGATACGCTGCGCTTCGCACGTCTCGTGGAGTCGGTGACAGGGGCTGAGCCGTGGGCGAAGCGGGCTTCACGCACGACACGTCACGAGATTCTCCTTCACGACAGCCGTTAACCCACATGATCCCATAGCCTGATCACCGGGCATTTCAAACAGTTTTCTCCAGCTCGGCTGAGTTTCTTCAGCCTTTCCACGCACACCGTCGACCGCGCCGTAAGCAGTGACAAGACCCTTCGTGATGACGCTGTTGATGTGAGACGGCGGCTGTGACGAATTGCTCTATGCTTGGGAGTTGGAATTGGTTGTCTGATGGCATGGTGTGATCAGGTGACTGTCTACACGCACGAAACCCACTGGAGCGGGTGCGGAGCTCCAGTGGGTTTCGCTGGGGGGAGCCGACTGAGTCGATCCTTCTCGCAGGGACCGACTCAGGGCGCCGTGAGTTGTAGAATTCGAGAAGCCGCTAGTCTGTTACGACAGGACCTTTCGCGCTCGCCGCAGAAGCAATCCTGCCAGTCCTGAACCAAACAGGAGAGCCGCTCCCGGCAAGGGGACCGCGGCCAGTTGTGCTGTACCGTTGAGCGTGAATTGGACGCTGAGATTGCTCGGCAGTCCAGAGAGTCCGCTCAGGCCGTGCGACCAGGTCAAGCCGGTAAAGGCATTGGTCAGGTTATTGAACGAACCGACGGCATTGCCGCCGATATTCGCATTCAGGCCACCGGATGGAAGAAGAAATCCTGTCAGATTGGCGGACAGCGAAGTGAGATCGGCCGTGATCGTCGATCCGCTTGTGCTGCCGCTGGGGGTGGGATTTGGTGCGCTGGTGAACAGGGAGAACGTATAGGTCCCGACAAACGGCACAGTGATGGAAATCGGCGTAACGATCTCAGGGAACGGTTGATATTGTCCCATGACGATTTCACCAGTCGTCGTAAAATTGGCCGAGGCAATTGTCGCACTGCCGTTTTTCAGCGCAATCGACCCACTCGTAAAGTCGAGCTCACTGACCGTGAGCGCGTCGGCCGGCGTTGGGCAGATCCACAGTGCCGACAGCAACGCAACCGTGGCGGTCATTCCCGAACATGCCTGACGTAGGGCTTTGTACTTCATATATAGCGACCTTTCAGGCCAAGAGACGCGTTGGCTCCGTCTTGCTTGACCCTCGTGAGAGTTGAGATGTCGTGCCGCACGATCACCGACAGATACCCTGTGATCGTACGATCCTATGCGAACGTGTCTCTCTGCAAAATTGTGTCAGGGGCCAGCGCGCCATAGTTGGGAATGTATCAGGATCGTATGAATCGCACTACAGAAGGGTGCCTACGTTTGCAACAGATGTGATGGAAACTGCACCGGTTATCAAGTCGCACGTTTCAGGTTTCATGTTTCAGGTTGACCGAAAGCATGGAACCTGAACCCCAGAACTCAGAATCGAAGAGTGAACGAAGGGCGACGGAGCCCGTCGCAACGGCAGGTCGGTGCGTGGAGCAGAAGCATTCATGAATATTGACGGCTGAGCTCGCTCCTCTTTCATCGTTGCACGCCTCTCGCACTGCGGAACTGCCGCAAAGATATGCTGCGGCCTTCGAACGATTTTGTCGCATCTGTTGCATGTGGTGCATGGAAAGGTAGAAGGCCACCGCAGCCTTTGATACATAGACTCACGGTGGAGACTGAATATGCGACCGTTCTAGCCGAAAGATCGTTGGCAGTTCCTATGATCTATAAAATATGGTCCACAAGATGGGCCCACGAACTCGGTTTATGTAAGGAGATGCTCATGAGTACCAAAAGAATAAATCGCACCCTCAGCGCGTTGATCGCTGCGGCGGTTGTCAGTGGACTGTTGATGGGCGTGGGCACCGCCGGTGCGCACGTGGACTATATCGATCTGAACGCGTCCGGCGGCACGGCGAGCGATGATATGAAGCGCTTCGGCTGGATCGACGGCACTGACACGGACTTGGGCGACAGCCATCAGGTGTCGTTCTTCAAATTCAACCTGAGCCAGGCCTCGTTGGTGAACATTACCATGACCGGCGCAAATGAACTCGGCTTGAACCCGGCCTTTACCCTCTATGCTGGGCTCATGGGTGACTTGGCGCATGACGACACGGCGGTTGATCCGAATAACCCCGTGGCGTTCAATCCCGTGAGTGGAAATTTCGAAAAGATCGCGTCACCCGTCGATGACGGCGTGACGACGGATGCATTCGGCCGGGTTTCTCCCTTTCGAGATACCGCCACCCTCGACTTCGAGGGGCAATTCAACGCGTTGGGTTCATGGAGCATGGCAAGTGATCCGGAGGATGGTGGAGTCTGGCGCGTTCTTGAATACCTCACGCATAAGAACGATACAACCGGCAATGAATCGTTGCTCGGATATTTTCTCCCTGCCGGGGGTTACACGATCGTCGCCTCCGGTGCCGCCTGCAATGAGACGGGAGTCAGCTGCACCAGCCCCTTTATCACCGGGACTATAAGCTTAAGTACTGCTCCGGTGCCGGTCCCGGCGGCAGTGTATTTGTTTGGGACGGGGCTGGCTGGCTTAGCCGGATTGGCTCGCCGCCGGATGGCCATGACGAGCTAGGTTGCGCGTTTCGTGTTGTGAGTTTCGGGGTGATGCCACCACGCAACTCGAAACCTGAAACTTGAAACATAGAGAGTAGGAGAACTCGGCGATGGAACGAACCACACTCAGTCGCACAAGGCAATCGGTCGTTCGGACGTCTTCGGTGAAGGCAATTCTGTTCGGTGTGGTCGGTGGATTTTGCACGCTGCTTCTTGGCATGTGGGAACCGGCCGTCGCCCATGTGTCCTTCAGCAACGCCGGCACCTTCGATGGAACGAATACCTTGACCTATAGCAATACGCTGACCCAGTACAAAGCTCACGGTTGGGTGGACGGGACGGATGCGGATTTAGGCGACAGTCATCAGATTGGTGGACTGTCTGCACGCTGGTATCGCTTCACGTTGAATCAGCCGGGGCTGGTCGATATCTCGTTGGTTCAAAACACCGCCGGTCTCGATCCGGCCTTTACCCTCTACAGAGGGGCGTTTCTCGCCGGTGCCCATGACGATGCTACTGGTGGCGATGATCCCTTGGAGGGCGATCCCTTACAGCCGGTGGACCCGATCACGTTTCAACCTCTCCAGAATGTTACGGATGCTGATCCCAGTGGCCTTTACCTGAAACATTCTGGCTACCGCGATACCGTCAACAATACCTACGAAGGCCAATTCGATGCCTTCGGTAGTTGGAGTATGGGGAATGCCTCGCTTCAGCACTCCACGGTGGAATATGTTCTCGCTGTGTCCGGTACGTCAGACTCAGACCCCAGCCGTGGTCTGACCTGGGGCGGGAACGGAAATCACAATACTGCTGCTGGCACCGGCGAATCGCTGCTGCAGTATTACCTCCCTGCCGGCACCTATTCGGTCGCCGGAGGTGGTGAAGCCTGCAACAACGGCACCGCAGCCTGCACGGGTGGGTTTTACTCGGCGACATTTTCATTGACCGTACAGCCGGTGCCGCTGCCCGCCGCCTTCTGGCTGATGGGCAGTGCGCTGACCGGCCTGAGCATACTGGGTCGGCGCAAGAAACCGTCGATTCTTTAGGAGCGGCTAACTGCTGAGGGCGGCGGCACTGTCCGATCCACCCTTACGTCAGTAACAACCGGAGTCACACCATGACCGTCACACGCAATTTGTCTCTTCGATACGGGCTCCTGCTTGGTTGCAGCCTGCTGGCCACGGAAGCCCATGCATTGAACGTCTCCAACCCCTTTGATCCGTTCAATCCCTTTCCCGATCCCATCGTGAAGGGATCGCTGCATGTCGGGCTGACACCGGTGGTGGCGTCCGGCAACGGATTGACCGCGCCGAATCTCCTGCTCAGTGCCGGAGATGGCACGAATCGGCAATTCGTCACCGACCAGATCGGGAAAGTTCAACTGATTAAGAATGGAGTGTTGCAGAGCACACCCTTTCTCGATGTCAGTGCGAGGCTATCCACACTGAATCCTGCCTATGACGAGCGCGGTCTGCTGGGTCTCGCTTTCAGCCCGACCTTTGCGACGCCCGGCACGCCGGGATTCGGCAAGCTGTATACCTACACCAGTGAACCGGTCACCAGGCCGGCCGATTTCACTGTCACGATGCCGTCAGGATCCGCCTTCAATCACCAGAACGTGATCACAGAATGGGCGGTTGATCCCACCAATCCCGACATCGTCAATCCGGCGTCCCGTCGTGAGATTATGCGGGTCGATTGGCCGCAGATGAACCACAACGGCGGCATGCTCGCGTTCGGTCCGGATAATCTGTTGTACATCGCCATGGGCGACGGCGGTAACGGCAACGACGTCGGGCCGGGGCACGGTACGACTGGAAATGGGCGAGATCTGAGCAACCCACTCGGTGACGTCCTGCGTATCGATCCGCATGGCAGCAACAGCGCCAATGGCCAATACGGGATTCCGAACGACAATCCGTTCGTCGGTACCGCTGGTGCGCTCGGGGAAATCTACGCCTCCGGGGTGCGCAACCCCTGGCGCTTCAGTTTCGATAGTCAGACCGGCTCATTGGTACTCGCGGATGTCGGACAAACGATGGTGGAGGAGATCAACATCATTACCAAGGGCGGCAACTATGGGTGGAATTTCAAGGAAGGCCAGTTCAAGTTCGATCCGGCCACCGCAGAGATATCCAACGATCTCACCGGCCTTCCCTCAGGCTTGATCGATCCTGTCTTGCAATATGATCATGATGAAGGCACCACGATAATCGGTGGCTTCGTCTATCGTGGCAACGGCATACCGGAGTTGCAGGGAAAGTATATTTTCGGCGATTGGGGGGCCTTTGCCGCTCCGGCTGCACGACTGTTTGCCGGCAATCTTGCGACGGGCGCCATCGAAGAGATCAATATCGACAACATGACTCTCAACCGCTGGGTGTTGGGTTTCGGCCAAGACGCTCAGGGCGAGCTCTATGTCCTTGCCACGAGCCGTCTGGGGCCTGGGGGTGTGACCGGCGAAGTCTTCAAGATCGCAGCGGTACCGCTACCAGCAGCGGCGTTACTGTTCGGCAGCGGGTTGGCGGGGTTAGTCGGATTGGCGCGGCGCCGGATGAAGACAGCAGTCTAAGAAGAGCCCCGCTGCTCGGGTTCAACCGAGCGGCAGACGCGTTGCGCTTATTCCGTGTTGAGAACAAGTCGATTACGAACCGTTGTGAATCGTGCGTGCCGGACAAATGCGCTTCATCTCACACGGGCGGTACACCGACACATTCTCTTGGGAACCAAAGCGGGGACATGTTGCATGGTTGCTGAAGGCCGATTGAGTCGTGCGATACCTCGGCGGCTGGAGGAGCGAACGGCACAACCCTGAAAGACCCGCTTGGCTTGTCTCTAGCAGGTTGCGGAAAAACTCGCTGGGGCTCCTGAAGCCAATGCAAATTTCGATGTACGAGACGATGCCAAACACCCATGCAGGATGCTCAAAATGGCAGTCGTTTCTCACCCGCCCACCCCAGCGCGCCAAGACGCGCATTGCACCGCACAAGGCCGCAGCGAGCGAATCCGAACAGGCTGAGGTCGAGGTTCAGGCTGAGTGAAGACTCGATTCGCTTAACCTTAGCCTCAACCTTTTCCTCCATGAAGCTGGCGGACTTTTTCAGCATCCTGCTAGAACAGCACGGGCAGGGTCGCCCGTGCCCGCTCAAGAAGATCGCTGAACGAAGGACTTACTTCACTTCATTCAGATGGGTGACAGCCTGCTCGGCGTGTTGTGTCGCCACATCGGCATGTCCCTGTTTGCCGTGGTCCACGGCTTCCTCGGCATGCTCCATGGTTTCACTTGCATGCTTGTTCCCGGCAAGAGCCAGGCCAGTGAACAGCGGGAACGCCGCGAGCGCGGCAACCGCCGCTACAACCATTGTTCCGCGATGAATTCTCATTGTTATGGGATCCTCCTTAATGGCTAGGGGTTGGAGTGGGTAACTTCCATACGGCGCAGCAGCATGTTGACTGAACCATAAGTTGGTGAACGGGACACTATGTGTCATTGAGTCCCTCAACCAGCACATCCACCGGTCGTCGTATCCCACGCCAAGGATCTTCCTATTGTCACATCTGTTGCAAGCGTTGGGACCGATCGGTAGAAAAACGACGCCGGACCTGCACCAAGCAGGCCCACGAGGAATCAACCGCCCACTCGTCGTGTGTGCGGATTGAGGCCGAAACGGCAACTGTGGAACGTGTTCCAATGTGACGTGTGCCCGCACAGGTTGGGAAACCAAAATGGGGACAGGGTGAATTGTCGCCGGAGACTGATCAAATCACGCGAAACGTATACCATTAGGTCAACCTAAGTCCTTGTCTTGATATTATTGGATGCCACCACCGGGACTTTCTCACGCGAACTTTTTCACGCCTGCTTTCTTTGCGGCCTTCTGCAAATCTTCGTCGAGGCTGGCCAGTGGGAGGCCTGTTCGTAAGGCCAGCTCGAGGTACGAGGCATCGTACGCGGAGAGCTTGTATCGCCTTGCCAGCTGAAGGGTGTCGGACAGCGCGTGCGCGAATGTGGCTGTGTCCACCTCAATTTCGACTTCTTCCAGCATTTCAAGAAATGCCCCGCTCCGCGCTTCTGTCACCAGGGCCTTTGCTTCCGCCTTGGCGATGACATTGGCCACTTCGAGTCCCCAGGTCATGGGGACGAGCGCTTTGCCATCTTGCATCGCGTCGAGCACTCTGCCCGCATAGGCAAGTTCCTGTGGCTTGCCGTCTCCAAACAACCAACGCATGGTCACCGAATTGTCAAGAACGAAGCTCACGCGCGCCCCTCCTCGATGAGTGCCTTGATGTTGACTCCACGCACCGGAGCGGCCAGCATGAATGCCTTCAATTTTCTTACTGCCGAAATGGTGTCTTTCGCCCTCAGGCCCGCGCTCGGCACCAGATCCGCAATGGCTTCCCCGCGATTGGTGATCGTAAAGCTTTTGCCGGCTTTGACCTGCCGCAGCAACTCGGGGAGTTTCGTTTTCGCTTCATACGAACCAATTTCGATCTTCATGAGGCTCTCCTCTCATTTGAACCGCTCTGTAGACTAGTATATAGACCAGTCTCCACCAACGCAATGAATCAGGAGGATGCCGACCGAGGCACATACTGAATGAAGCCGGAGCCTGGTTGAATCACGCGACAGGCAAACCGGAATCTTTGCCGAACCGCCGCCGCGACAATCTTCGTCGTGCGTTGTTCGTGAAGCGTGAAACGTGAAGCGTTAGCATCACGAATGAAATACGCATCACGAGATACGTTTCACAGGCTTTAGCCGCGTCACCTGATCCGCTTCACGAGGAATGCGATTTCGCCACAAACAGTCATGAGCCATGTGAGCTCGTCTAGATACAGCTCTCCAAGGTGTGATTCCTCATCGCCTGATGATCGATCGGTGCTGACCCTCCCCGGAATGCGTCCCCGGTCAATGCCGGGTGAGTGTCGGAATTGCAGATTCAGTAGTTATACGTGAAGCCGTGAGGCATCATGCAGCGAGGCCTGAGGCACGGCTGCTACCAGAGCCACGGCCTGCCGAAACCAAGACATGACCGGAGGTGCACCATCATGAAGACATTCTGCGAACAGATGCTCAGCCGCATTACCACCGCGCGTATACGATTCATTTCTGCCAAGCTGGAGAGGACACCTCGCGGGGCAGTCGTAAAGCAAGGTCCTTTTCTTGCTTTATTCGCATCATCTCTCCTCTGTGCCTGCGCCGGCATTCCGTACGGGAAGGCGCCAGTGACGGAGCTGAATCCTCTGCAACTTCTCGAGCAGCGTTCTGTGCGCGCAGCGGAGATGAACCAATTAGTCCTGCCTCAGAGCGATGTCAGGACGGAACGGATTGCCGTGCCAGCCGATCCTGGGCATGCACAGACTGTTGCGACGGGTCCTCGGCGGGGCGAAGGCCTATCAGGAGAGTGGCAGGGTGTGCTGTCGCAAGAGTCCGATGTGAGCGATGGCAGCATGGTTGCGCTGGGTCGATTCCTTCGAGTGAACCTTCAGCAGGCAGACACTACTGTGACTGGCTCCGGGGAAATGAGCACAGGAGAACGGCTGAAGATTTCCGGAACCGTTGTGAAGGGCCGCTCTCACGGTATCGTAGAAAATGTCACCTATGGGATGGCCTCGCGATTCGTCGGCACGGTGACCGATGCGGAGATCGTCGTACACTTCACTCGCGGCGGCGGAGAAGCAGACGTGCACGGGGTCGCTACACTCCGTCGGCGAGAGAACTAACAGGATGCTGAAAAAGTCCGCCAGCGGCGTTCTCGCATCGCTCAGAGGGCTCAACGTACCGAAGCGTACGCCTTGCCTCTTCCCTCACTGCGGCCTTATTGGACAGCCTTTTTGAGCATCCCGAAGTTGTTCTAGCATTAGTATCATACGGAAAATTTCAGCCATCTTGTTCGCATCAAATGAGTTTGTCCGCAGCCTGCTAAGTCTCGCCACTTGCGGTGTGGGTGCTGAGTTTGGAACAACTACTCGTGGGGGATCGAAACCAGAAATCCAGAATAGGCAACGGCCCCTTTTGCAGATTCCGTCCGGGATGGAGAGATCGGTCGGCGATCAGAACCGCCATGCGACTCGTTAGGCTACGACAAGCCTCGGGTGCCTTCTGTGCGACGCGTGTCGCCTCACAGCGTGATCAGCGTTTCGATCTCAGCTGTCCTTCAGTCAGCCATCCCTCGCTGCCGATGTCACTGCGAACGAAGTAGACCCAGGTGCGTCCCTGCAGGTCTCCATCCAGAATGGTGAGGACGGTTCCAGGGAGAATGGTCGGTCCGGGCATGGTGCCCTCGGCGTCTTGGCGAAGCAGGATGGCCCAACCGGGTGCGTTGAGATCCGGCCGTACGCTGACTCTCTGCCCCTCGCGAAACATCGGGACTGGAGCTCCTCTCGTCCCCGGCGCTACATTCCGTTCTTGTCTGAAGGATTCAATCTTGGCGAGGAACGACCAATCCTGTTTGGACTGTTTCGATGCTGTGGCTGTTGTTGCGGGAGTGGAGGCCGGTGCTGGTGGTGCATCATCCGGTGACGAGGGAGCTGGTGTGTCATCTGGCGCGAGGAACGACCAATCTTGTTCGACTTGGTTCGACGAGGTGGGTACCGGAGGCGCTGTGACCGGGGCGGAGGCCCGCGCGCTTGGTGCAGCGGATGGCGAGGATGGAGTTGTTGGTTGAGTTGGCGCCAGGAACGACCAGTCCTGTTCAATCTGTTTCGACGGAGTAGCTGTTGGGGGAGTTTTTTCCCGGAACAGAGGCAGCTGGTCTCGGCGCAGCCGCTGAGGACGAGGAAGGTCCTGTCTCAGCAGGAGCGAGAAACGACCAATCCGGTTCAGATTGCTTCTCTGACGCTCCTCTTGAAGGCGTTTGATTGTGAGATACGGACGGTTGCGGTGCTGGGGGGTGGTCGAGGAGCGGGCCAAGATACTCCGTGACCAGCTCAGACTCCATTACGACATAGGCACCACCGGCGATCAGTACGCATACCAGGCCCCAGAGCAGAGGACGACGGTGTGATTGATTGGGTGGCTCTATGGGCGAAGGGGGGCCCACTGTGGTGTGAGGGGCCGCCCACGTTTCCGTGAATTCACGATCCGGATCAGGTTGACGCGCGAAAAGCAGGTTCCAGGTGAGTGGACGGCCGACGGGCGACGAACCTCCAGCAACAGCAAGCATCGACTTCCTCACTCTAGCTCGCATGGTTCATCGTTCTTCTGCTGCAACAAGATTCGTCGTGCGTGACGTGTATCTCGTTCAAAGATATCAAGTTAGTCAACGTACTTCCACTGTAACCACCTGTCTGGGTGCGGTAGGTACAGGTAGGCGGAGACGCCGCAGCGCCACTATTCGTTATTCGTGAAACGAGAACGCGTGAGGCGCCCGAATCCGGAACGAGCGACGCTTCACGCACGACGACCGACACAGGATCAGCGCAGCAGCAGGTCGAAGACGATCCGTTCAAGGAACAGCTTGCGGTACGCCTCGGACTTGCGGACTTGTGAATTTCGTTCCGATTGCGTCTTTACTTGCAGCGCCATGGGGCAGATGCAGTACAATGGCATGGCTGCTATCAAGACAAGGGAGCACCGCAATGCTGCCGATGTTGAAGCAAAAAGTCACCGTGCAACAGGGTGGGGTTGTCCATGTGCAATCGTCGGAACTCGTGCCTGGGTCTACCGCCGAGGTCATTATCATTCCCGATCGCGGGGCCCTGCCTGCACTAAAACTTGCCGACTTGATCGGAAGCGCAGCAGGGGGCTTTGTGTCACCTGAGGAGGTCGATGCTTTTGTCCGCCGAGAACGCGACGCATGGCTGGCCTAACGCTGTCTGGTCGCGTCTATCTCGATACCAACATCTTCATTTATGCCCTTGAAGGCTACCCGACCTTCCGAACTGCCCTCACTACACTCTTCGACGCGTTAGACCGGCAAGAGCTGACCGCAGTCACCAGCGAACTCACGCTGGCGGAAGCACTCGTGAAACCGTTCTTAGACCGAAGTGTTGAGCGAGAGGCGGCATACCTCCGAATGCTCCAGCCGTCTGCATCCTTACAGATGCTGCCTGTGAATCGCGACGTCTTGGTTGCCGCCGCCCGTCTCAGGGCCGACACAAACATAAAGTTGCCGGATGCGATTCATGCTGCCACCGCGCAGATCGCCGGCTGCTCCTACTTTCTCACCAACGACTCCCGCGTCAAGATCATTCCCGGCCTTGCGATTCTTTCACTCACACAGCTGTAACGTGAAGGGTTAGGAAAGACGGGCTTGCCCCTCGGACCCTCGACGTCCTGCACGAGTATGCCTCAGATCATCTGAGCTCCGCGCGCCGGTCTCACAACGAGGCTTGGCGATTTCGCGACGAATGATCATGAACCATGAAAGTTAGCGCAGCAGCAAATCGAAGGCGATCCGTTCAAGGAACAGCTTGCGGTAGGCTTCGGATTTACGCACTTGGCGGCTTTCCATCGGATTGTCGTCGTCGGTGATGAGGGAGCCGTCGGTGTCAGGGATTTCATGTCCGTGCTCGATGAATCAGCTCGATCAGATAGAAA
>JAMXAU010000032.1 GCA_024281365.1 Nitrospira sp. | reverse complement strand
GTGGCAGAAAAAGAGGTTCCTCGACTCCAGACAGTTAGGGACTGAGAAAGTCCTGTTGCCTCACGCCGGTCACTGTTTCCGACAACAAGTCCTGGAAGCGTGCCCTGAACTCAGTCGCTCCGATGCGGAGGGTTGGCAAGGAAACTCCCTAGAAACCATCCGACAGATGGTCGTCTCTGGGTTTGGGATCACCGTGATGCCCTGCAGCGCCCTCACACCTAAGTACCAGAACAAGCGCCTGATCACGATCAAGTTGGCGGAACCCGTACCCGGCCGTCGGATCGGTCTCGCCTGGCGCCGAGGCTATACCCGCCCACAACTGATTGAGGTCCTACGGGAAGCCGTCCGAGCCCTCAAGATCCCTGGACTCCGCATGGTAGCCGGAGAAGCAGCGTTTTTTTGATGGACGCTTCGATCTGCTTGTTGCCTCGGAGTGCTTTTGTTAGGATGCGCCAGGCTGGCTGGAGTAAATTTCCATGAAAATCGCCACGTTCAACGCAAATTCCCTCCGCAAACGTCTTCCGATCGTGCTCGCCTGGCTCGAACAGCACCAGCCGGATGTCCTTTGCCTGCAAGAAACCAAGGTTCAGGATAGTGAATTCCCGTTACTGGCATTGGCACCCAGCGGGTATGCCATTACCTTTCGCGGCATGAAGTCCTATAACGGCGTCGCCATTCTCAGCCGTCACAAGCCGGAGGCGGTCTTTTACGGATTCGATGATGGTGGGGAGCCTGACGACTCCCGTTTACTGAGAGTTATCATTGATGGGATTCCCATCGTAAACACCTATGTGCCGCAGGGATTTGAAATTGATTCCCCCAAATACACCTACAAGCTTGGTTGGTATGAGCGACTACGGAACTACTTCACCAAACATCTTTCACCACAGGCTCCGGCCATCTGGTGTGGTGATATGAACGTGGCACCTCGCCCCATGGACGTCCACAGCCCTGAGAAACATCTCAATCACGTGTGTTACCATGAGGCAGCCCGTGCTGCGTATGAACAGACCGTCGCCTGGGGATTCCAGGATGTCTTCGTGAAACTCTACCCCACGCGTCAACAATACACATTTTGGGACTACCGTGCGCCCAGCTCACTGGCAGCCAACAAGGGCTGGCGTATTGATCATATGATGGCGACCACACCGCTGGCTGATAAATGCGTGAAGGCGGATGTGGATGTCGAGCCGCGACGAGCGAAAGAACCTTCCGACCATACATTTTTGTGGGCAGAGTTTTCGATCTGACCGCGCACGCGACACCCACTCCATCCGAACTGTTGATTCCACCGTTACGCGGTAGGGCGGAATGGAGAGTCGCTTCTACGCGGCCTTCGCTCGCATGTGGTTGCTGCGATTCAGCTCGATCAATGGGTCAATGATCAAGCCGCAATTCAGACAACGAAGGATGACGGTACTGGAAGACACCGCTGGTTGACGCTCTTGAATCATCAAGCCTTTGCATTTTCGACAGGTCATGGAGTCCCTCCTCCTGATAATGACGACCTGTCTCTCTTAACACTGAAACATTAACGTCGTGTTAACGGTCAGTTAAAACTATCTAATGTTCTTTCCTGTCTCTTTCGCTGAAACGGGAGTTCCTTCTCTGTTTTCAAAATCTTGCACGGAATCATGAGCAACTTATTCACACATATCATCAGAAGACTTGTCATGCCCTCTCATGCAGCTCCCTACCAAGGTTCCGATAGAACACAGCGTGCAGCCCTCTTGCAGAGGCTGCATAAATAGGCCTACACCAATACCACCCTATGAAGAAGCAGTGATGAAATGACCGATCACCCTGCCACTATCGTCATCGTGGGTGCAGGCGCGGCTGGTTTGACCGGCGCGATCGCCGCAGCACAAACGCTCGCACAAGAAAAAAACGACGGTCGCGTCCTCTTGCTGGACGGCGCGAAACACATTGGAGCGAAGATTCTTGTCTCGGGCGGGGGACGATGTAACGTGACTCACGACGTTGTGACACCGAAAGATTTTTTCGGGAATCGCAACATCATCCGGAATGTGCTGGCGGCTTTTCCGGTGGAGCGAACGATCGCCTGGTTCACTTCCCTCGGCGTTGAGTTGAAGCATGAATCGACGGGTAAGCTCTTTCCCGTAACTGACAAGGCACGCACCGTGCTTCAGGCATTGATCGATAGCGCTCGACGCGCCGGCGTGACGATCTGTCCGGACCACCGTGTCGATGCAATTTCCCGCACCAACACCGGGTTTCTCGTGCAACACAGCCATGGCATTACACATGCGTCTCGCGTCATGCTTGCCACCGGCGGTCAATCGTTACCGAGAACTGGGAGCGACGGATTCGGGTTTCAGCTGGCACGCAGGTTTGGGCATCAGATCACTTCGACCGCTCCAGCCTTAGTCCCACTGGTACTTGACCGCTCCATGTTCCAGGCTACTCTCTCAGGCCTCTCCCATGATGTGGAACTCACGACACTGGTAGAAAAGCGAGAAGTGGACCGTCGAACGGGAAGCCTTCTCTGGACTCATGTTGGAATTAGTGGTCCCGTGGTCCTAGATGCCAGCCGCTTCTGGACCTTGGCGACGAAACAAGGCACCGTCGTCGAAATGTACGGCAACTTTGTTCCCGGACAGTCGGCTGATGAACTTCGAGCATGGTTCATTGCCCAGGCGGCTCAGCATCCCAGACGCTCACTGGTTCGAATGCTGTCATCCCTGGTCCCGGATCGTTTTGCCGAATCCCTCTGCCGTCACCAGGCCTGTGAGTCGCAAACAGCGGTGGCCCAGGTCCCACGCCCCCATCGAGATCGGTTATTGAATGCACTCACTCACTTTCACTTTCCGATTATCGGTGACCGTGGGTGGAACGTGGCAGAAGTTACCGCCGGCGGGGTTCCACTTGAGGAAATTAACTACCGAACAATGGAGTCGAAACTGGTCGCCGGGCTTTACCTTCTCGGGGAAATGCTCGATTGTGACGGCAGAATCGGTGGGTTCAATTTTCAATGGGCCTGGACAACAGGGTGGCTGGCCGGGAAGTCGGTGGTCAGGAGCCTTCTCGAGGGGAAGACTCCCACTCACCCAGCCTCATCACTTGAATGAGAGATCTACTTTTGTACGCCCGCATCGGTCAAGACAACCATCACCACGTACCCGCTTCCGCTTCCGAACACACCTTCGCTCTCGGGAGAGCATGATAAGGGATCTCTCCGTCCTCCCGCGTGGGCTCGTTCGAAGGCAACATCATGACTTGAAGTGTTTCGTCGGAGAAGCCGTCATTACGGCTCCGCAAGACCCCTTCCCGATTCAACATTTTGACCGCATTCGTGCGTGAAACAATCGGAGGATATTCTCTGAATTGCTCTGCCGAGACATATGGGACTTGGATGGTTACAGGACGACGTTTGACATAAACAAAGTCCCGCAAATTGTCGTCGACGGATGTCTTCAAGGTAACCACCACCGAACTCTCTGCCGGCAAGGTCGCAATCGAGATCACATACAATGGCTTCACATCGGGAGGTGCTTCCTTGTTCCCGGTAACCACCAGGGTGGGAACGGCCGTCAACTGCGTTGCCTGATTGATGGCGGGAGACCGTACACCGACGCGAAGGTTCGTCAGGTCACGATTGGACACATTTTCAAGCAGGAGCTTGATGAGCACCCAGCTCTGTGGATCGAGCGTCTTCGCCCGGCCCTTCGGGATGGACTGCTCCTCCCGTCGGATGCTGCAATCTGAAACGAGATTACGCCGTTCAAAAAAATACAGCGTATTCATACCTTGCGGCTGAACCCCCCGTTCATAGGTGTAGAACGACACCCCAACGTGAATCATCGTCGGCCTAAACCAGGCCACGACCGTCGGCAGCACGAAGGGGACAAAGGCAGCCAGGAGGCCGAGAATGGCGACCTTGCTGAGGACACTTTGCCCCCAAAACCACACCCAGCCCTTCTTTAGACTCTCCATGCAACGCTCATTCGATGACTTCAGCCTGACCAGCCGTAAAGATACGCTCTTGGAGGAGCTCCCGACAAGGGTAAGACTTCGCCTTGACCCTCGGCAGTCCCATTCGCCATGCTAGGCCTATGCCGGATGGAATGCAGGAAGATACGGTCGAAGACAATCAGCGCTTCACGCAGCGCTGGAAGGTGATGCTGGCCTTGAGTACCATCTTGATCGCAATCGGCATTTGCGTTGACTGGTCACCGCCTCAGGATACCAATCTGCCGGACACGTCCTCATTCCTGGTCACCTTAGGAACACTTCTCGGCTTTGCAGGACTTCTCGGTGCAATTCGGCGGTGAAGGATGCGTCCGCCACGAGGAAGAGCATGTCCCGATCAATGGCGTGTGCTGACACGATCCCTGTTATCGATTTCCTCCCTGGAGTTGGATAGCACTGACGCCATAGGGGCTGAAGAAAGCTAGCACCTTGTCACCCACCTTGAACTGGGCTCCAAGTTGAGTTTGTTGGGTAAGGTTCAAGATGTGAAGCTGCCCTTTGTCGTCACGAATCACCATGGTTCCTGGAATCCCTGTTGTCACAGAAATCACTTCCCCTTGGACCGGGGGAAGAGCCAAAACGGAACGAGGCCAACTCACCACCGTCACAACCAAGAGGACCAGACTGCCCACTATTCGGAATACATGCCTCTTCATGACGACATCTCCTTTCAACTCATGTACTCGTGATCTATCATCATGACCATTGATAGGTTCTCTTGCCGCTGAATATCGTCCGTCATTCTACCAAGGTGAAGGGCCTGTGGGTCTACCTCGCCTATTCGCAGAAGACAAATGGATTCATCGGCCGACTGCCGCAATATCCGCCGGATCTCATCTCAGAGAGCTATTCTATGTTCCATACGCCTCTCTTTCTCCCTCTGCCAATTCGGATAGCGAACAAGGCTTCGCTCATCACATCGGGCTTGCCATCGATCACCCAAACAGTGCACTATTCACGCTCTCGTCCTTCAAAATCCCGTGAAGCAGAGGGACTTGTGGAGGAGAGCTGTTTGCTCAAATCCACGCCCCCCTCTTTTGAGGTAAATATTTTGAGGAAGGTGCTCAGCTACTCTCCCCGCTAGCATTACATTACCAACCTGATGGGCATAGATGACAGGGAGCGTCCATGAACCATAGAACAGATCCCATGCGGCGACATAGTCGGTTTCCTGTGAGCTGGCCCGTGTTGTACGGGGATGGTGCATTTGTTGCGGACGGGACTGTCCTTGATCTGACTACTCGTGGTTGGCGAGTCACCGGATCAATGGCCGTCGTAGCGGGTATGCAACTGACCTTGAGGGTGTCGGTCCCAGGCAGGTCCACCCCGCTCTGCATTCATCGTGCAATCGTGCTGTGGGTAAAGGAACATGAGTTTGCCATTGAAGCGAATGAGATCGCTCCGGATGATCAAGCGTGGGTTGCCGAGTTCCTTCGACACAAACTCGGACTCATGTGGATGTCGCAAACCACTGACCAAGAGCCGTCACATCAGATCAGAACGACACAATCCCGTGGTGAACCACTTCCATCACAGCCTTCCCTCCCATCCCTGGAAGACATCCTCCGCCGGGTCGCTGCAGCCGATCTGGCTTCGACCATGATGACAACGAAAGCACATCGGGATAGCAATTCAGACGTTCCCCAGAGTGAGATCAACACGCCCATCAACGACGTGCCTGAGAAAGTCTGGAGTGAGGCACGCTCCATTGTTCGGCGCATGCTCTCAATCAAGGCCGTTCGTGGCCAAACCGGTCGAAATCCGGTTCCGGAGAATTAGTCATCCTCGCCCAAAAACCGAGGTCTCATGACAGCGCCCTTCCGAAGGGGAAAAACCAAAACACCCCTAAGAGCGGACCGATTCTCCAGGCAGAGATCATCTGACGTCTGTTCTTTCAAAGAAATCCCACCCTTGAGGCTCTACCTGGCCATGATGGCAACTAGAAATCTTCGAATAGACGAAGCTGATTCGGCCGGCCGATTCCTCGCATCCAAGCTGGTACTCGTGGTGGTTTCTTTGGCTTCAGAGAAGATGGGCCACTTGCCAGTAAGGCCTGTGCCGTGATCCATGCTCCAATCAGTTCGAAGTGGGCCAGATCCTTCTCCCGGAGATTGGAGCTCCAGTCTGAACTGCCTCGCTTGCTCACTCCGACCGGCCGACTCAAGTACCGTAACTGAAAGAACCATTCTCCTGACCAACTGGTGCCGACTTGATGCACAACGGCAATAACGCCGAGACGTTCGCCGGTTGTCTGCCTGAGATAGACACCGAGAGCAATGTCATTACGATTCACCATGGTAGCCAATGGTTACATCACAGATATCCTACAGTCAATACATTTAAATACATGGCATAATACACCTAATTATTTTTATTTCTAGTCAGACGGCCCAGCAGGCCATACTTTTTTTCTGTTTCATGCCCCTGCTGATCATACAGAACATCATGACCCAATACGATCACAGGCATCCCGCCGCTGGACGTTCAAGAGGAACCGTTTATCACCTGAAATATTCGTTGTTCCACCATCTACCGACGGTCGCAGGGGCCGGAGAGCTGGCTTACCTGAGACACCAGCAACACGAGCTATTCACGCGCCTATTCGTGAGCCGGATTGAACGGCTCTTGCTGGACACACCCTGAAGTACATCAGGAAGTTCGATCTGTTTCTGAAGGAGATCAACGCTGATATCCTCCAGCAACGCCGCAGAGTCCTTGTGGACTCGTCCAAGGTAGCTTCGGATCGGAAGGTGTCCGGCCTAGTACCCTGCCGTCATGAAGGCGAAGACAATGAGGGCTACCACGACAAGGCCGATAGCCATCAGGAGAAGAGGAGGGTCATTGCCAAACATGCCAGGCATAACATCACCTCTTGATGAAGGGTTGGGCTTAGCCTAGCTCTTGGTGATGGTGAAGGTCTACTGGGAAGATCTCTGGTTCTTATGCCCTGATAAACTTACATGAGCCGTCCGTATGGTAAACTCCCAACCCTGATGGGTGAAGATGATGTCAGTTGAAAGGCAGAATAAACTCTTAGATCTAAATAGGAGGTCATATCCCCACTGGGTCAAAGGACAACTGTTCCCCTCTGGATTCGATGAATGGTGTCACTTAACTTCTCCTTATTCTGTGACGTTTGAGCAAATCTTTTACCTATTGAAGCTATTCAGAAAGAATATTCTTCAAAGTAATGGTCGGTTTAGAGTCAGGGAGTTTTATCCGTATCGCTAGATAGAAAGTAACATCTGGACGATAATTTTCCGTCAAACCTTATCATTATCTAAACGAAGACTGGTCCTTTCAGTTCCCCATTTCTGGTGGATCTCGGTGCCCCAATCGGGGCAGAGAGACGCATGCTTGCAGTCTAACTCTTAACCTTTTAGGCCCATCTGAAAAAATCTAGAATGCCGTATTTAAGAACCCCGTCACTCCGTTCTAATTGAGAGTAGCCGATAGCCCCAGACAATTTCTCTAACTTAATTGTATGATTGGTAATAGTGGATTCCACGAATTCTGCAATACGAATATACCCCGTGAACCACTGAGTCTACAAGCACACCGGATTGCTGGATTGGTACCCTGACTCTTTATTCAGGAAGTCTTAAGAATCTGACTATCGACGGGTGAGGATTGCTCAAGAAACTGTCCGGCTGCTGACAAAGAAAACCCATTCATTGGTGCGGTGTCGTTTAAAAACGTCTTCTTCCCCTCTCTTCAGTACAAACAAGGTTATTTCAGAATCCCCATGCCTATCGGAGTCTATCTGCCCATTCAAGAGAAATACTGGACAATACACTGATGGCGAACCTCATGCGCCGCGCTCAGTCTCCAGATCCGACCGCCAACCGACGAACACGGAATTGTTTTCCAGGTTTACGAACTGGATCTACGGTGCCTTTGTGGACGGCACGGGATGAAGCCAGGTAGGCCGCTTTGGTGGGGTGCTTGGTGCCTACGTACTCACTGTCATCTACTGCTACGAGTTTCTTGATTATGGAACACTCGCGCAGCTTCTTGATTCTGAACGTTGGAGCCTATGGTAATCGCCTCTTCGATGAAAACGGTAGGGCGTTGGGCTCGATTCTTCTACTTCCTCTACACTCGATCACAAATCCGTTTCGGATCATCCCATTCACGTAGGCCGGTTGTTCCAACAACTGCAATGGGAGCAGTGCTGTTGACTGTTCAAGGGTTGTTCTCCTACATGCTCTTGGTCATGACGGCCTTGAGCATACGGCGAAGGTACAAAGCCTAGCTAATCGATGAACGAGGAAGAATAGCGATACCACCTCAAGCCGCCTGGACGCCCTGCGGACAAGACTCCTCCCCCCACTGGCTCCTGTTATTCAAAGCCTGAGGACAGTTCGGGCGTCATAAGCGGAACCGCGTCCCTGATGAGATAGTGATCACCAACAAATAATCGGTGTTGCCCACCTGCCTCATTCCACTGGCTACTCCCGCTGCCGTCTAAGGCCCAGCGTATTCTCAGGAATGCTCACTAGCGTCAGAGAGCCGTTTCCAATCCACCTCAGTCGGTGTCTCATGCCTCTTCTCGATATTCATTACGGGTAAACGTGTGGTGAAGATCTCGGGACTCGAAAGGCTTCCGTGATGAGATAGCCCTTCGGAAGTGGCGCTTTCACAGAGAGGCGAATCGCCAGCAGATGTTCTTCAAGTCGTCGTTGTTCCTCGGAGCCATCCATATAACATAGCATTCCCTCACCATCATGATAATCTATGACGCCCGTTGAAAGGATGTCAATACGACGCCTCAGCGGTTGGACATGCACCGTCCCAACATCATGATACTGCCGATGGCGTCGACTACACCATCAACGCAGTGTCGGAGGGAGGCAGAAGTGGAAAGTGTAACGAGGGATGTGGCGTAGTCTACCGTTTGAGGCTTCTCGGCGGCCGACTACAGCGCTACACAGGAGTCGAACAATTCTCCATGTCGGTTTCCTTCCCCGCCGAGATAGGAGCGATGTGCACGAAAGAAGGCTCTTTGTAAGTCATGACGCTGCTGCAACGAGTATAGTTCCCGCCATACGCCCTCGAAGACAATCCTCCTCATCCATTCCGGCGGTTCGCGCTCCATCGTCTCGGTTGCGACTGTAGAACGAATAATCGCTGGCCTTCGGTAGAATCCTATATCGCCTTTCCTATCCAATCTCAGGACGCTTCCGGAGAGTAGCATGAAGGGACTCCGCCAGGTCCCATGCTTGGAGGCCTGCCACACTCTCGCACCTTCTTTCGGGAATACTTGAACTTGAGGTAGCTTTGAGGCCAGGTTTCGGGAAAGATCAGTGACGATTCTGCACGGTGGGTTCAAGCCATCGTTGTTCGAGCGCTTACAAACAGAGAAATATTCTCAGGAACAAGAATACCTGATTAACACGGACAGATGGTGGTAAAAGACCATAGCGACTTCAATTTGTTCTTGAATAAGGCAAGCACGGCCTGGCTATTGCAGGCCACATCCTGTTCAGGAACAGGCATCGCCTTCGCGCTCTGGGAAGGTCTGCGAAACTTGGTGAGGTCCAATAATGCGTTCTAGTGGCGCTTGACCCCATTCAGGCCGCCCTGGACGCCTGGATGAGTCCCCGAAGACTCTGCCGACAAGGCTTCCTCTTCCACTCTGATGTCTTAACCCTTGTGACTCAAGGCCTGAAGCACTTCGTATCTGCAAGCTTCTCCAATCCATTCTGAAGCGTCTCCATCGAGATCAACTCTTCTGGTGCACGTACTGTTCATGCACGTTTCCCGCCGAGTGTCCCACCAGCGTTTCAACAATGTTCACAGGGACAGCAGCACTGTGGAGCTTCGTGATGCCTCCATGTCTCAACGAATGAAATCACCAGCCAAGGATCGGTGAGACCCAGTGAGGAGACCTGACGACCTAACCACTTTCCAAGAGGAATCACCATACCGTTGTTACCTTTGCTCTTGCGTTGAGGGAATAACCGTTGATGCCTCGCCTTCCTAATCGCATTGACATACTGCATGAACCCGACAGAGCTGCACCAGAACTGCTATGATGGGTATCCTTTCTTGCTCCCCATTCTTGAGTGATTGGTCCTTCTCATCAGCCGTGATCTGGATAAAAAAGGGACTCCATCAACCTCACCAATATCCTCTAGGGTAAAAGCTGTGCAGCTTCTTCTCGTCGGCAAAATCGGACAGGAGTAATAGAACGAACCAGTACCGCTCTGATCGTTCCATCCGCTGCCGTAAAAAAGAACTCTTGAAGAACTAAGGACCAGGAGTAATTCATCATCGGGAAAATGGTTGCCGCTTGAGGAGCTTGTTTCCTGGCTTGTCGCTTACTGGAGAACCAGACCTTTCACAGGGCTAGTCGCCGGTGTGTAGGCATGAACCTCTTCGCCCACTTAACAGGGCATCAAGTTCGTATACAAGTGGGTTCGATCAGCGTCAGGGGACTTTGCTTCTTAGCCTGAAGACTTGCTTGTACGAAATGTACATCGGCCCTTGAGATGCTGCCTATAGGCCGATTATCTTGATACTTTCCATGAAGCGTAGGAAAATGGCCGCATCTTGAGTTGGCCGTCCGTGGTGGCCGTGGTGAGGAAGCAAAGGACTCTCCCATGGACATCTGTAGAACGGAAGGCTTGCCACTGCCTCTGGCTTGTCACCGCGGCTTCCTGTAGGTACTTGTCCCTGTATTCACCGTCCCATCTATCAAGTCTCTTCGGTTTGTGCATACTCGACCTCGGCTCTTGAGGAGACGACGACAAAGGCGGGTAAAATCGTGCTGGGTAATGGTCTAAGGCGGTGGAAGCCAGCGACCCGTAGCAGTTTATCGGCTTCCTTGGTCACCGTGGTAGTCACCATCGGCCAGGGCTTCACGAGCACCATCGAACAGTTCTGAGAGGCCTAGCTGGCTGTCTTCCCTCCTGCGCTTCTGAAGCAAATACGTCCCTGCATTGCCCGTTTGTCTTCGGCTTCGTCCAACGCGTCTTCCAGCCAACGAAGAGAAGGGCGTCTATCTGGTGCTTGGTCATTCGATCCCTGTGTCTTTGCAGTGTGTGAGTCGCTTCCCCAATGTGCTTGCCATGCCACAGACCGGCATTCAGCCTCAGCCCTGTCACCGGTGTCTCAGGCTTTGCCAGACTTCCCGCTTACCCTTGAAGTAGGGCCGAAGGCGTTTCGGGATGGTCATTCGAGTAGAAACAGAACCCCGATTATTGGCGAGGGAACGTAGCCAAACCGCACACCCCAGAGCGAAGCCGAACAAACGAGCCAGTTGCCGAACCCTCAGGAAGTGCTGTACGAATCGCCTCTGTCTACGCGGCTGGAGAGGATCCAAGGTAGTTATATTGGGGTGGATGACGGGTTTCGAACCCGCGACCTCCGGATCCACAATCCGGCGCTCTAACCAACTGAGCTACACCCACCAGACAGGCTTGAAGAAGGAAGATATTAACAAAGGGCCGACTGCTACCGCAACCCGACTTCTGCTACACACGTGCATCAAATGCCGCTTGCATCTCCGCCAGTATAGAGGCGACCGTCGCAGCAGGATCTACGGCATCACGAATCGGTCGCCCGATCACCAGATAGTCCGCCCCAGCGGCGATGGTTTGGGTCGGCGTCGTCGCGCGAGCATGGTCATCGACCCCTTTGCCGGCCGGCCGGACACCCGGCGTCACGATCGTGAAATGCGGCCCGACTTTCTGGCGGAGTGCCGTGGCTTCTTCACCGGACGCGACGACACCGTCGCAGCCGACTTCTGAGGCCAGCAACGCTCTGGCGGTCACGAGGTCTTGGACCGTCCGCTGGATTCCCATCTCTCGCAAATCGTTGCCGTCGAAGTTCGTCAACACGGTCACAGCGAGCAGCTTGAGCGATGAGCCTTCACGTCCCTGCACGGCGGCTATCAGCGCCTTGCGATTGGCATGAACGGTCAAGAATTCGACTCCCATCGCGGCAACCCGACTCGTCGCGCGACGGACCGTTTCTTCAATGTCGAGAAATTTGAGGTCAAGAAATACCCGCATGCCTCGCTCCACGATCCGCTTCACCATCTCTGGTCCCGCCGCCGTGTAGAGCTCAAGCCCAACCTTGACGAACGTCAGATGCCCCTGGAGTCGATCCAAGAGCCGATCGGCTTCCACTGCCGAGGGAACATCCAGCGCGAACATCAGCCGATCGCGTGCCACGATCTTCGTCATCTTCCTTGCTCCTTCTTCAAATCTGATCCTTGACGGTCAGCGATACCCTATGATACAAATTTTCTTCTTTACTTACAGGAGTGATCGATGCCCCGAATTCACAAATCGACGATTCGACGAGCACGCCAGGCCGAGCGACGCCAAGAGCGGAATCGAGCCACCATCAACACTGTACGAACGCTCATCAAGAAGGTCCAATCTGCGGTGACCGGGAAAAAGCTTGACGAGGCGAAGACCAGCTTGCTGGAAGCGACCTCGGCAATCGGGAAAGCTGTTTCCAAAGGCATTTTGCATCGTAATACTGCTTCCCGCCGCATTTCACGGTTAGCCCACCGCGTCAACGCACTGGCCGGTTCCGGCTCTTAATCGTCCGCACGTTTGAGACGGTTCGTGTTGCGCCTCGCTTCGGTGATGCCTGTGAGAGAGGGGTTGCCTGGGTTCGCATACCGACGGACTCCTCACAGAGCGTCAGAAGCACTCGCTCCAAGATCATCTTCGGACGGCTACTGCTTCCCCCCTTGAGCCGTCCATCAGCTTCCAAAAAGAGGCGGATCGCCAGAGCAAGATGCGGCTCAGAAAATTGATTCAGAAATGTCCTGACCTTCCCCGGGTCCATCCGTAAATTTCTTGCGGCCTCCCCTTCACGCCCTCCTTGGGCCAGCGATTCTTTGACCTTCCAAATCCGGCGATACTGCCACGCGAGCGATCCAAGGATCCGAAGGGGCGCTTCTCCAGCCTCCAGATTCCGCGCCAAAATCGACAGCGCCCGCCCTCGACGACCTTCGGCAATAGCCAGCGCCAGATCAAATACCGAGGCACCTGGTTCCATACCACGGAGCTGATAGACATCCGCAGCTGTGACGGCGCGATCAGACGGCACATACGAAGCTAATTTTTCCAACTCCCGCCGCACACTATACAGCGAGGCACTGCAGACCTCCTGCAGTAATTGAGCGGCTGTTTCCTCCAAGCGAAGACCGGCGCGTTCAGCCTCACGGCTGATCCAGGCCGGTAATTGAGCATCACGAAGCGGTGAGCAATCGACGACAACAGCCGATCGGGCGAGAGCTTGGGAGAATTTCAGTCGTCCGTCCATCTTCGAGCTGACAAAGACCACGGTTGTGGATTCTACAGGACTGTTCACACACTCGAGCAGAGGCTCGCTTTCTCGCGCATTCAGTTTCTCCGTGGCCTTCACCACGACCAAACGGCGCGCGGCAAAAACCGGGACCGCGGCAATGCTGTTCCGGATATCGGCCCCGCTCGCTTCATCGCCATAGAACTGCTCGCAATTGAAGGCATCCCCTTCTACGCCGAGAACCGCTTGCGTCAGGGCGCTGACGGCAGTATCTCTCAGCAAATCTTCTTCCCCCACCACGAGATACAGACATCCAGGTCCCTGCTGTTTCAGAGACGACTCGAGCTGGAGATGATTCAGGGTTGAGGCCATCGGTATCTACTGTTCGAAGCTACTGCGGCGAAGGAGCCGGCTTCTTCAATGCGCCAGTCTCCACCTGTAACAGAAACCGTGATGCCAAATCAGCAGCCAGGATGCGACCTGCCTGCTCAACCGCTCGATTCTGAAGCGTACGGTTGAATTGAAGGTCCGACGTGATGAAGAACTCCGACCCGCCCTTGGCGAGTTGCGTCCAGACAACCCTGCCCGAACGGACCTCTTCCACCCGAACCAGCACGACAACCTCGGCCCGGCTTTCCAAGGTCGCCGTTTGTGAAAAACTGAGCGTCGGCACGGACACAGACAGAATTTGTCCGCTCAACACGAGATCCGCCGCCTCAGACTCGGAGACAACGTGTGCCCCACTGCCGTTTGAAAATTCGTCACGAAAGTAATTGGTATAGCGCGCCTCTAAATTCGGCTCAAAACTATTGTTAATCAATGTCTTGATAGCAAGTCGGGGAGGAGGCTCCGTGGAGGTGGTAGCCGGAGCGCCGCCAATGGTTGGACCAGCACCGCCCACCCGGAACTGATACCCGCACGCCGTCAGCGTCACCGCAATGAGTGCCGAGACGAGAGTACTGAGAATGATAAAGCATGGCCCTTCCCGCTCTTGACTCCTGCCCTCTTTTCCCTCAGCACTCAGCACTCAGCACTCCCCCTAGACAACGAAGTTGAGCAGCTTCTTTTCAACGTAGATCACCTTCTTCGGCTCTTTGCCTTGGAGCCATTCCGCTGCTTCCACACGGGCCAGTCGCTCAATCTCTTCGCGCGAGACCTCAAGTGCCACTTCGAGCTTCGCCCTGAGCTTCCCGTTAATCTGAATCGGAATCGTCACGCGTTCACTGACAGTCATGGCCGGATCAAACGTCGGCCAAGGTTGCTGCGAAATGCTGGGCTGATGACCGAGTATGCCCCAGAGCTCCTCCGCTACATGCGGGGCGAACGGCGCAAGCAGTAACACAAACGGCTCGATGACAGATCGAGGCCGCTGCGAAGCTTTCGTCATCTCATTGGTCAAGATCATCATCTGCGAGATCGCCGTATTGAACCGGAGCGCCTCAATGTCCTCCGTCACCTTCTTGATCGTCTGGTGGAGGAGTCGCTGATGATCAAGGCTCGCAGCAGTCGAAACCACGGTGCCGGACAAGCAGCCTTGGTCATCGACGATGAGACGCCAGACCCGTTCCAAGAAACGGGTCACGCCTTCGACGCCTCTGGTACTCCATGGCTTCATCGCCTCCAGCGGTCCCATGAACATTTCATAGAGCCGTACCGCATCCGCGCCGAACTGGTCGATCATCTCATCGGGATTGACCACGTTGCCCCGCGATTTGGACATCTTCTGATTGTCTTCGCCCAGAACGATGCCCTGATGCACGAGTTTCAGGAATGGCTCCGGCGTGCTCACCACACCGATATCGAACAATACCTTGTGCCAAAACCGAGCATAGAGGAGATGCAGCACCGCGTGCTCGCTACCACCGATGTACAGATCCACCGGCATCCAATAGCGTTCTTTGGCCTGGTCGACAAGCTGGGTTGAGCTCTTCGGATCGATGAATCGCAGGTAATACCAGCAGGAACCGGCCCACTGCGGCATGGTATTCGTTTCACGCCGCGCCGGCTTGCCGGTGGCAAGATCGGTTGTTGCCAACCAGGCGTCTAAGTTCGCGAGTGGGCTTTCGCCGGTGCCTGAGGGTTTGAAGTTGCTTGTCTCCGGCAATATCAGGGGAAGATGCTCTTCAGGAAGCGGACGGGCCTCTCCGTCGACCCATACAATAGGAAAGGGCTCGCCCCAATAGCGTTGTCGCGCAAAGAGCCAATCCCGCAGCTTGTAGTTGACCGCCTTGGTTCCCTTCCCTTGCTTCGCAAGCCACTCAGTAACTGTTGGAATCGCCTCGGAGGGAATAAGCCCGTTGATCGAAAAACTGCCGTCACTGGTCGTTGAATTGACGACCGTCCCATGGCTCGTGTCGGTAAAGGCCGCTTCCTGTACATTCCCCCCGGCAATGACTTCGCGAATCGGAAGCTGATATTGATGCGCGAACGCCCAATCACGCTCATCATGCGCCGGGACTGCCATGATGGCACCGGTCCCATAACCCATCAGCACGTAGTCTGCAATCCAGATCGGCAATCGCTCCTGGTTCACAGGATTCACGGCATAGCCCCCGGTGAAGACTCCCGTCTTCTCCTTGTCAAGCTCTTGCCGTTGAAGATCGCTCTTCCGCGCCGCATTCTCGCGGTAGACCTGGACAGCGGATTTTTGCGCCTCGCTCGTGATGACATCAACAAGGGGATGTTCCGGCGCAAGCACCATATAGGTCGCCCCGAACAGCGTATCAGGCCTGGTCGTGAACACTCGGATGGCACCCGCCCGATCGGCGAGGGCGAAGTCCACCTCCGCACCGATTGAACGTCCGATCCAATTCTTTTGCATCTCCAACGTGCTGGCAGGCCACTCCACAAGCTTCAAGTCCTCCAGCAAGCGATCGGCATAGGCGGTGATCTTGAGCACCCACTGCCGCATCGGCTTGCGAATCACCTCGAACCCGCCGACCTCGCTCTTGCCGTCGATAATTTCTTCGTTCGCCAACACCGTCCCCAGCTGTGGGCACCAATTCACCGGCACCTCCGCCACGTAGGCCAATCCCCGCTCGAAGAGCTTGAGGAAAATCCACTGTGTCCAGCGATAGTACCCGGGATCCGTTGTACTGAGCTCGCGCTCCCAGTCATACGAGAGGCCCACGCGCTTCATCTGGCGTTTGAACGTGGCAATGTTGTCCGCCGTCGTCTTGGCCGGGTGGATGCCGGTTTTCACCGCATACTGTTCTGCGGGAAGACCAAAGGCGTCCCAGCCCATCGGATGGAGGACATTAAATCCCTTCATCCGTTTATACCGAGAGACAATGTCCGTCGCGGTATACCCTTCCAGGTGACCAACATGGAGCCCAGACCCTGAAGGATAGGGGAACATATCGAGGCAGTAGAATTTTGGCTTACTGGAATCGTCCGCCACGCGAAACGTCGCATACTGATCCCAATATTGCTGCCACTTCGTTTCGATCGCGCGGTGATCGTATCCTTTGCTCATTGATCGCTCATCACTCCCTCTGTCAAAAAAGACGAAGGACTCTAACATAGCGCCTCGGGGGTCACAAGATTTCTGCCCGGCGAGGAGGCAGCAAAAACTCCCCGATAATCCCCCAAGTAGGGCTGGAAGTTTCCGTTCGGTGTGAAGGTCAAAATATCTTCAGGATGCTCAAAAAGACCTCCGTTCTCACCCGCCTGAAGCCGCGCATTTCACCGGCAAAGCCGCAGCGAGGGAAGAGGCGAGCGTCTCATGTACCACAGTTCCAAGATACAAGGCGTACGCTTCGGTACGGTGAGCCTCTGAGCGATGTGAGAACGCCGCTGGCCGCAACTTTTTCAGCATCCTGCTCCTGGTTCGCTATACTGCACCGCACATGGGACTCTATTGCGAGCATATCTTCCCTCGCCTGATGGACCACGTCATGCGGGGGGCGGAGTTCCAGCAGTTACGAACGGGAGTCCTCCAATCGGCGGCTGGCGAGGTAATGGAAATTGGGATCGGGACCGGGCTCAATCTTGCTCACTACGGCCCAACCGTGTCGCGGGTGCGGGCCGTCGACCCCAACCCCATGCTCCCTGCGCGTGTGGCAGAACGGCGTGGGGGTGTGTCCTTTCCGGTTGAGATTTCCCATCAAAGCGCCGAACGGCTTCCCTATGATGATCGCACATTCGATTGCGTGGTCAGCACCTGGACGCTCTGTACGATCACGGACCCGGGGCGCGCTCTACAAGAAGTGGGGCGCGTTCTCAAACCTGGGGGAAAGTTTCTCTTCTTGGAGCATGGCCGAAGCGACGACCAGAAGATTACCCGCTGGCAGGACAGACTCAATCCCGTTCAGAACATCATCGGCTGCGGCTGCAATCTCAATCGCCGGATTGATGATCTGATCGCTCAAGCCGGATTGACCATCACTCAGCTCGATCGATTTGCCATGCAGGGTGTGCCGAGAATAGGTGGAGAAATGTATCGCGGTACGGCCACCGGCCTGCCTTAGCTTCACAACCGGCCATTGAGAAGCGGTGCGAACCCCGTGACCGAGAAAAACTGTGGAAGCGGAGCAGGCGGCAATTGTGAACTTGACTTGGCACTATGCACCAGATGAGCCACCCCAAACGCTCTCGCAGCCGCCAGACAGCCTTCATCATCATCCATAAACAGGGATCGCGATGGCTCGAAGCCCAGTAATTGTTGACAATTCGGCCAATATTCCGGCCGCATCTTGAGATAGCCCACTTCAAACGCATCGACAATCCGGTCCACATAGCCATCGAGTCCCGTCTTGGCCATTTTGACGGAAACCCCCGTCGAATGGGCGTTCGTCACAATCGTTATCCGCTTTCCGAGTTCCCGAAGATAGTGCAAGAATGCCTCCGCGCCAGGCAAAAAGCCGATCATGTGATCCAGTTCCTTGTGCATCGCCACCACATCGATCCCAACCCGCCTTGTCCAATAGTCCAAGTCAGTCCACTCGAGCTCTCCTTCCACTGATCGGTACATCGCCATGAGACGAGCACGTGCTTCTTCGAACGGAATGGCATGAAGCGCCGCATACCGACGCGGCAACTCCTCCTCAAAAAAAAAGTTGTCGAAATGGCGGTCCAGCAATGTGCCGTCCATATCGAGGAGCACGTCATCGATCTGGGACCAATCGAGGACGTGCTGAGTGCTGGGTGCCGAGTGTTGAGTCATGAGAAAGAGTATAGCGGAACAGCTCAAGAGAAGACGAGGCAGGTTGTGTTTATGAAAAACCATGTGTTACGGTCCGATGCATCATGCCGCGTGCAAAATCGAATCAAAAACAAGAACCGACCCTGCCCTTGCTCCCGACTGAGGGTGGGCCACCACCGCTCGTTGCCATTATCGGCAGGCCCAATGTGGGGAAGTCGACGTTGTTCAATAAGATTCTCGGCACGAAGGTCGCGATTGTCGATGATGTGCCTGGCGTGACTCGCGACCGCAACTATGCCGATGCCACCTACCGCACCCGAAAGTTCAGACTGGTCGACACGGGGGGCTTGGATCTTTCGTCATCGGACAGCATGTTGACCTTAATCCGCCGTCAATCGGAACTGGCGATCGCCGAAGCGGATATCCTCATCATGCTGCTGGACGGCCGGTCAGGATTGACCCCGCCGGACCATGAGGTCGTGAAGCTCTTACGCGGCGTGACGAAACCGCTGTTCTACGCCATCAATAAGATCGATACACCGAAATCCGAACCCTTACTCGCCGACTTCTACAAGTTGGGCGCCGACGAGCTGTATCCCATCTCCGCCGAACATGGTCTCGGAGTAGCGGAACTCTTGGACGCCCTCTACCCACTGCTTCCCGCAACCGAGGAATCAGACGAACTGCAACAACTCCCCCGTGTGGCTATCGTAGGCCGTCCGAACGTCGGCAAATCCACGCTCGTGAACGCGCTGCTCGGAGAAGAGCGCGTCGTCGTCAGCAACGTGCCGGGAACCACGCGCGATCCGGTCGATTCACTGGTGACCCACCAGGATCAATCCTACGTCTTCACCGACACTGCGGGGATCAGGCGTCGTGGCAAGATTGACCGAGGCATAGAAGGCTACAGCGTCCTTCGATCGCTCCGTGCCATCGGACGATCCGACATTGCCGTTCTGCTCTTGGACGGAGTAGAAGGCGTCACAGAACAAGACACAAAGATCGCCGGGGCGATTCTCAAACAGGGCCGTGCCTGTATTCTCTTGATCAACAAGTGGGATCTACGGGCCGGGGACCAGAGCGCGAGACAAACGTACGAACTCGAGTTCCGCCGCCGCTTTCCCTTTCTGGCCTGGGCCCCCGTTCTCTATGGTTCAGCCCTCAAACCGGAGTCCATCCAACGCCTGTTTCCTCTGCTCAAGGACGTGCACGGGATGTTTACCAAGCGCGTCTCCACCGGTGCGTTGAATATCTGGCTGCAGAAAATTCTGGAGACCCATCCGTTACCGGCTCGGAAGCACAAACCTACAGCCGGGACGAAGTCTGCCTTTATGACCCAAGTGGCTACCAAGCCCCCGGTCTTTGTGCTCTTCGTCGGCCATCCGGAAGACATCACCCCCGCATACCTGAAATACCTGGAGAACCAACTCCGCGAGACCTACCAATTCACCGGCACCCCGCTCCGCATTATGGTGAGAAAGAAGTAAAGGATAGTCCCTGCGTATCTTTGGTCGCCTCGGGGCTATCCTCACCCGCCCGAGATACCACGGAATGGCGCGATGAATCCTACATTGGCACGAGCAAATTGCTTGGCATCATAGTTTTGAGATCCAGGCCCATGCAACAAGTCTCAACCACTGTGGAAACATGGACACACGCGCCCGCTCTGGGCCATGAACTTGCTGGCAAATGACAAGCCGTTTGGCTGTCTGAATTTCTCGTCGCAGCCATTGCGCTGTTGTATCTCGATTCATTTTGAGAGCCGATTCGCCTTTCGCTTCTCTCCATCCAAGATCAAATCTGATTTCAAGTTGACTCCCATTCTGACCTCATGATATTCGCATAGAATAGCTCTCGGTTCTTGGGGATGATCACCTCGTTCCCCCTTTTGCACAAGAGGGAGTCTCTATTTAGACAGATCCCAACGTTCACCTCTATCCGGACTTAGCCTTTTCATGATGAATCAATTTGGACAGGCTCGACAATTACTGCTTGTAGTGTTTCTCATGGGAGTCGTCAGTGCCGGTTGTGCCACGGCCAGTCTCGCGGACGGCGACAAGCTACAGGAGAAACCCTCCAGCCCGCTCCCCTTCGAAGCTCAACTCGATACTTCAACCATTCTCCAGGCCCAGATCGACGAGACCGCACCCAAACAACCACTGGCTGATGAAGTCGTCCCAGTACAACCACAGAACGGTCTACCCCCTGTCCCGCAGCCGCAAGAGCCCGAGTTACCGCCGGCTCAGGCCACAGACACTACTCCGACTATTCAGCCGCCAGTGGATAGTCCTCCACCAACTGCTCAACAGGAAATTGTGGAACCGGCGCCCATTCGTGTTGACGTCAATCCATCCATCGAGCTGACGGGCCGAGTCTGGCGAGCCAAGCCAGGGATCGTGTTTCTAAAAACACCGATCGGGCTCATGTCGCTGAGTTCAAAGACCACGCTGAAGTCTCTCCCTGCCTCGCAAGAAGTGTCCTTCATGGTCCACGACGACTATATCGTCATTGATATTGTGCGGCGGACTGATGGGACCTTCGTCCACCGCTATCTCACCGGACCGTTCAAGCGAGACAGCGTAGACAACACCAAGTTGCTGCTATGGACACCCACCAGCGGCATGAAGGCATTCCACATGGGGACCTATGAATCTGCACTCACGGCCCCCAAGAACGGGGAGTTTGTGACAGTGGAAGTAGACGGCGCGGGAAACATTATCGGCGTGCATGATCTCCAGTTCGATCTGCAAATCGGCCAGATCGCTCCTCCGGGTAGTAAGGCTCATCTGTTGCTCACCGGCACGATCTCCAAAATGAAGTCGAATTTTATCTTCTTCAAGACGCCCATCGGCATCGTGAACGTCAACACCAAGATCGGCATCAAGAGTGCCAAGATCGGGCAGACCATGACCTTGCATATGCATAACGACTCCGTCGTCGCGGATCTTGCAGCCTCCAACGATTCGGCTCTTCTTCGCCGCTTCGTCACAGGACCATTGGACTTCGCCGCTCCGGATCATGCTGCCGTCCGGCTCTGGACTCCGGAAGGAGAACAGACCTATCCCATCGAGGGTGGCAAATCCTTGCTGAACGGGGCACGAGAAGGAACCCCCATCACTGTGGAGCTCAACGGCCTCGGCGAGGTGGTTGAACTGCATCGGGTGAAGTAGTCCTGCCGCGTCCTCTATCCTCTCCGTTCATCATCTTGACTCTCTTTTCCGCCACCCCGTAGACTGCGCGGCGTATGAATGCATCACCCGCCACAGACCGCCGGCCTGAGAAATCCTCGACTCGGACCCGATCGGCGAAGGATTTTGATACGCTGTACAGAGATCATGTGGATCTCATGTATCGTTTTGCCCACCGCTTGTGTGGGGAAGCGGAGACTGCGAAGGATTTGGTTCAGGAGACCTTTCTGAATGCCTATCGAGGCCTCGACCGGTTCCGTGGCGATGCCCAGATTTCAACATGGTTGTACACGATCGCCTCGCGGGCCTGCCTCCGCATGCGGCGAAAACGGAAGGGCGCGCCTGAGCGAGAGTTATCACTCGAGGAATTCATCCCCACATCCGACGGTGAATTTCGGTTACAGATTCCGATCGATGGCCTGAGCCCTGAGGCCGCACTCCACAATAAGCAGTTGCGGGAAGCGCTCAATACGGCGATTAATCAACTACCGAAGAAGTATAAGATGGTCTTGGTGCTCCGCGATATGGAGGGAGTCAGCGCCAAGGAGGTTGGAACCATCATGGGGTTGAATGAGCGGGCGGTAAAATCACGATTACACCGGGCTCGATTGTTCGTGCGCCGTCAATTGAGCGCACGGGGGCTCGGCGAGCCACTCACCGACCATGACCATACCCCGGTAAGAAAGCGGAGGAGTGCTTCACATGGCACGAGGGAACACCTCTAAACGACAACGACCTTCGGCACCGACCCAGCGGAAACAGGCGCATGGGAAAGCCCACTGTCTACGTATCCTTCGCCAGCTGTCCGCCTATATCGATGACGAGATCTCTGGAGATATTTGCGATGAAATTCGTCGACACCTGGGCGCCTGCCCGAATTGTGAAACCTTCGTGACGTCACTACGTCAAACCGTGTCGCTCTGTCGCCATAGCCCCTCGCCGACATTGTCAGCGGCGAGTCGAGCGTTGATGCGGAAAAAGATCTTGGAAACCACCGGCACTCGCTAACCTCCAATCGCTTGACCAATACCCATTATGACCATGACACATTTTCGTGGATTGCTCCTCCTTGTTGGATTCTTGACCATCGTTGAGATGAATCTGCCGGACATGGCGAGCGCCACGCCAAAAGCGCCGCGGAGCCCGGCGAAGCACAAAGCCGTTCATCCCTCTGCCATCGATACCGCCCTTCGCTATGCGACGGCCCTTGCCAACGGTGACAAGATCGCGGCCGGGCAATTCGACTTTGCCTGCCAGTACAACTCAGTGACGGCTTCCTCTGCAAAAACAAAATCTTCCGTTGCAAAGGAACCTTCTTACGACGAGTGCTGGAAGGCGCTCACTGTGGGGCATACTCCATTCCTGAATCGGTCGGATATTGGGATGGATGTCCTCTGGCCTAGCACAGGTCCTCTTGTATTTTATGGAGATACGCTGCCCAGTGCACAGGCCTCGGCCTTCGTGATGGATGTGCTCGGTACCTCCCCTCCAGGAACAGGCCTTGACCTTGTCGTCACTGGGACCCGCACCATCCCGAACGGATCCTTCCGGTTGAAGTCGAATGGAACAGTCATTGGAGTGCCTGCCACGCTGGTCGACCTGACCGTTCACTACCATGACCCGCTCACATCCCCGATTGCCTACGGGCCTGGCATGGTTCAATGGACCAGCACGGTCAAGCGTGAACGCCGTGCCATCAAATCCATTACCACGCAATGGGTCGTGCTCAGCGGACTCCGTCCACACGGGTTTCCGCGCGACACCGCCGTCGCGCATCTCCCGGTAGACACCAAGCCTGAGGCTCCAGGCATGGTCCAGGAACGCATTCCATTCACAACTGAAAGAAGCCGCGCCCTTCCAGACTCCATCGTCTGGTGGAGTCCCGCCGACCAACCTGGCACACTCACTGCGGCTGCGGCGCGGGCTGCCTCATTTCCTGAGCTCCGCGATCGCGTGGCGCTCCTCAATCGCATTCTCCTCATTGATCCACAACAGACCGAGGCACTCATCGTCTTGACCAAGAATCTCTATACCGTGCTGCTACAGGACGCGGCCCGGAACCACAAGCTCGTCATCAAGGATCCAATACTCGCTCAGACGGTCAACGAGTTTTATTGGACGATCGCCGCCGCCTCGGATCGCCTTGATCTCTCGTTGGGAATGGAGGTCGGTGGTTTTTCGCAGCCGACTTCTGCGGATCTCCTGTACCGACTCTTGCCGGCGCTGCAAACTCTCGCGCGAACCCATCCTGAGCAGTTGGAGCACCGCTTCCGGCTTGGGATGGCCTATCGCTGGAACAATGACCAGGTGCCGATGATTGAAACCTTTGAAGCGTTGGTCAACGACATCCCGGCCGACCGAAAAGGCCCCAAGGCTGACGCTCTCTTACAACTGGCCTGGTCCCGCATCAACAAAGTCGCGTGGAATCGAATCTTGCATGACCAGGATAGTGTCCGAGCCTATGACAACGCCAAGGCGTCGCTGGAGATCGCGGAACGGCCACTCGATAAGTTTCTCGCCGAATATGCCATGGCCTACAGCATGATCTTCATGCCGAACTACGGCGACAAAGGACAGATGCTTCACCACCTCACCGAGGCCAAACGCTGGTTCGATGACATCCCCGGCAAAGACGATGAAGTTTGGCGCTATTTTCTCCATAGCGCGTTGTTGAAGGCCGTGCTCGACGCAGATCCGATCTTTCAGCCCATCCTGGCCTCGGCGGAAAAGCCTAAAGGGTAGTCGCCTCGTTTCTCACAGACCTTGCTTCATCAGGAAACATGACGAACGAAATGTATCCGTACGCACGCCTTGT